>JAABPT010000054.1 GCA_011391855.1 Burkholderiales bacterium | reverse complement strand
CGATCTCGTCGTGCACCGCGGCCACGCGCGAGCATTGCTCCAGCCAGGCAGGGTCGGGCTCGGGGCTGAAAAAGCAGATGTTGTCGGCGATCGAACCCGAAAACAGCGGCTCGTCCTGCATCACCACACCCATGCGGTCGCGCCAGGCACGCAGCCCCACGCGGGCCAGCGGCACGCCGCCCAACAGCACCTCGCCGCTGTCGGGTGCGTGCAGGCCGAGCATCAGTTTCAGCAGCGTCGTCTTGCCGCAGCCCGAGGGGCCGACGATGGCCACCGCTTCGCCGGCCTCCACCTTCAGGCTCACGCCGCGCAGCACGTCGGGTTCGCCGTCGGCGTAGCGAAAGCTCACGTTGCGCAGTTCGATATCGGCCGCGCCGTGCCCGCCCGGCTGCGGCACGCCGGTGTCGGCTTCGGGCGCGGTGAGCACGATATCGGCCAGCCGCTCGCCCTGCAGCCGCAGCATGCGCAGTTCCACCGCCTTGTCGATGAGGCCGCTCACGCGCGTGGCAAAGGTTTCCTTGTAGGCGAAAAAGGCGAACAGCATGCCCACCGTGAGGTGGCGGTCCATCACCAGCAGCGCGCCGATCCACACCACCGCCACGCGCTCCAGCCCGAACAACAGGCGGTGCAGCACGGCGAACAGCAGTTCCAGCTTGCGGATGGCGATGCCGGCATTCATGGTGTCGACCACCAGGCTGGAAAATCGCGACTGGCGGTCGGCCTGGGCGTTGAACAGCTTGATGGCCAGCATGCCGCGCAGCGACTCCAGGAAGTGGCTGGCCTGGTTGGCCTCGAAGACCAGCGCTTCCTCGCTGGCCTCGCGCAGCGGCCGGAAGAAGGCCCAGCGCAGCAGCGCATAACCCGCCACCGCGGCCAGCGCCACCAGCGTGAGCTTCACGCTGTACAGCAGCATCATCGCCAGCGTCAGCAGCACCAGTGCGCCGTCGAGCACGGCCTCGATGAAGCTGGTGGTGAGCGTCTTCTGGATCTGCTGCACCGAGCCGAAGCGCGACCAGATGTCGCCGGCATGGCGCTTTTCGAACCAGCCCACCGGCAGCCGCATGAGATGCGCGAAGACATTCACCAGCCACTGCAGGTTCAGCGTGGCCGAAAGCACCAGCACCGCCCACGACCGCGCCGCCGCGGTGGCGGTCTGGATCAGCACCAGCAAGGTGAAGCCCACGCCCAACGTGACGAGCAGGTCGCGGTCGGCGCTGACGATCACGCCGTCCACCACCCACTGCATGAAGAAGGGGCTCAGCAGCACGAAGACTTCGAGCGCCAGCGCCAGCACCAGAATCTGCACCAGCGAACGTTTCAGCCCGCTCACCGGCCCTAGCAGCTGGCGCAGCGTCACGCGCTGGCGTTCGACGGCGGGCACGAAGCCCGGCGCGGGCTGCAGTTCCAGCGCTACGCCGGTGAAGTGGCGCGACAGCTCGTCCATCTTCAGCCGCCGCAGGCCGCGCGCCGGGTCGTGGATCACGGCCTCGCCGCGCTTCACGGACACCAGCACCACGAAATGGTTCAGGTCCCAGTGCAGGATGCAGGGCATTTGCAGCTGGTCCAGTTCGTCCAGTTCAGCGCGCAGTGCACGTGAATTGAACTGCAGGGTCTCGGCCATGCGCACCAGGTCGGCCAGGGTCACGCCCTTGAGCGAGAGCGAAAAACGCTGGCGCAGCGTCGGCAGGTCGGTGGCCAGGCCGTGCGCGCCTGCCACCATGGCCAGGCAGGCCAGGCCGCATTCGGCGGCCTCGGTCTGCAGGATCAGCGGCGCCCGCTGCAGCCCGGCCCCCAGCCGCAAGTGGCCCGTGATCGACATCAGAGGCGGCTCCCCAGGCCGAGCAGCGGCTCGAACAGCCATTCGATCAGCCGCCGACGTTCCAGCAGCACGTCGGCCTGCAGCCGCATGCCGGCCGACAAGGGCAAGGCCTCGGGCGCCGGGCTCTCGTCCAGCGCCACGGTGATGCGGAACATCGGCTCGCCCCCCGCGGCCACCGCCGGCAGCGACAGCGCCGCCAGTTCACTGGCCGCCAGCGGTGTGCGCGAAACCTGCATCACGTGGCCGGGATGGTGGCCGAATTTCTGGTACGGGAAGGCTTCGAAGCGCAGACGCACGGACTGGTCGGGCCGCACAAAGCCCACCGCACTGGACGGCGCAAAGAGATGGGCCTGCAGCGCGGCGCCCTTCGGCACCAGGCTGGCCAACGCGGAGGCCGGCGTCACGCTCTGGCCCGGTTCGGCCAGCACGGCACTCACGGTGCCGCCCTGCGGCGCGCGCACGACGAGCCGGCGTTCGGCGTCCAGCGCGGCGGCTTCCTGCGCCAGCAGCGCCAGGTCGCGCTCGATGCCGCCCACCGTGTTGTCCGCGGTCAGCGGCAGGGTGCGCAATTCGCCTTCGAGCTCGGCGCGTTCGCGGCCCAGCGCGGCGCGCTGTCGCGCCAAGGCCTGGGCGGCGGCACGCAGGCCCAGCACTTCCTCGGCCTTGGCCTGAACCTGCGCTTCCGAGATGAACTGCTGTGAGTGCAGCGACTCCAGCCGCGCGAGCGATTGTTCGGTCAGCACCAGCCGCTGCTTCTGCAGCGCGGACTCGCTGTCGACCTGCGCCTGTTCGAGTTCGAGCGCCTGCACACGGCGCTCCAGGGCCAACTGGCGGGCGCGCACCAAGTCTCGTTCCTGGCGCGCCGCGCCTTCGAGGCTGCGCCGTCGTTCGCCCAGGCTGCGCTGCACTTGCGCCTGGGCCACGGGCTCGAGCAGGGGGCGGTCGACGCCGATGATGAAGAGCACGTCGCCCGCCTGCACCGACTGGCCTTCCGCGATGCGGCGTTCGAGCACGGTGCCGGCTGCCGCCGGCACCAGACGGATGAGGCCACGGTCGGGCACCAGCACGCCTACCGCGGTGGCCTTGCGCGTGTACTGGGCCAGCGCCAGAAAGGCGATCAGTGCCAAGGCCACCGCCAGCACACCCGTGGTCAGCAAGGCGAGTGACAGTGGCCGCACCAACTGCACGCGGCCGAGCCATTGCTGCCGCTGCGCTTCCAGCGCTTCGGGCCGGAAGAGCGAGCGGGTCTCAGGCACAGGCAAACAGACAAGCCGCGCCAGCCGGCGCAGGCTTCGAGGTCGAATCGACGCTGTTCGGCGCCGGAATGACCCGGCGCGTCAGGTCACTACCAGCCGCCGCGGGGCAGCAACTGGGCCTCTTCGGTGCTGACCCAGCCGCCGCGCGGCAGGCCACCGGCCACGCGCTGCAAATTCTTCGGGTCGAGCGGCACCGGAGCGGAACGCTGGGACGGGGCTGCGGCCTGGGCTTGGGGGCGAAGTTGCGAGCGTTGCATGGACAGACTCCTGAGGTAAAGGTCGTGCAATTTCGCACGGTTCTTACCGATTGGAGCAGTCGCAGGTGCTTGCGATAACTGTCAAGTCTTACAGGGTGCGCCGCAGCGTGGCGCAGATCCGACACCGGCGCTAGTCGATCAACCCCAGGCGCAGCGCCTTCAACACCGCCTGGTGCTTGTTGACGCAACCGAGCTTGTGCATCGCATTGGTCACGTGCAGCACCGCGGTGCGCTCGCTGATGCCGAGCACGGCGCCCACTTCCCAGGCCGTCTTGCCCTCCATCGTCCAGCGCAAGGCTTCCAGCTCGCGCGGCGTCAACGACGGGCGTTCGGGTTGCTGGGCGGGCGGCACCAGCAGCCGCATCGCGGCGTCCTGGGCGTGCACGGCAAAGAGCTGCAGGTCGGCCACCAGGCGCTGCAATTCCTCGGGATCGGTGGGCAGCGGCTGGTCGCGGTCCACGCCGAAAAGGAAATGCTTGCCCTCGGGCAGGTGCAGCGCCATTGCGATACCCGTGCGGTAGCCGTAGGTGGCTTGCTGCTCCCACAGGTCGCCCGCACCGTGCTCCACGTAGGTTTCCTGGTTCCAAATGATGGGCACGCTCTGGCGCTTGCAATGTTGCAGCACAGGGTCACGGCGGTAGAAGGAGGGGTCGCCGTAGGGTTCGCCATATTCGGCTGGCGTGTTGTCGATATTGATGAACTCGCTCTTGCCCATGCCATGGTCGATGACCGCGATGGCCGACACCGTCTCGAAGCCGAGCTTGTGCGTGAAGCGCACCACTTCCTCGCGGAACTCGCCGCGGTCGCGCGCCTGCATCACTGCCGAATATCCGCCAGGGAGCATTGCTCTCCTCGTCCACCTGTACCCGCTGCACGACCCTGGCCCGGGCGCTTGCCCTGACAAGGTTTACAGCTTTCGCTTCACGCCCGCTTGCTCAAAGATAGCGTCATGCAACAAACTGCCTTCGCCCCCCTAGAGAAGCACGCGACTCTGGTCACTCCCTGGTCGCTGCGTGCCTGGCCCCCCCTATTGTGGCAGGCGGGGGAACCGGCACGTGTGCAGTTTCACCACCTTGGCACCCGTATCACCTTCACCGGCGACCCGCTCACGCCCCCGGCCGGCCAGACCATATGGGCCGGCAGTGCGGCCGACGGCGAAGCTGGCATGGCTTGGGACTGGGTGCTTATCACACGCGGCGTGGTCGCGATGGCCGACCCGATGTCGGTGATCAGCAATCTGCGGCTGTTGGGCGAGCAGGGCGAGGTGCTCACGGCGCAGCAGTCGGCGCGCTTCCTGAACGAAATCGTGCGCGCCTTGCCCTGGCAGAGCGAGGTGCAGCGCGCCTTGGGCGCGCCCCCACACTGAGCTTCGCCAGGTCGGTGCCGGCGACGGCTACTTCAGCGCCGCCGACCGCAAGGTGCGGGTCACGAAGCCGATGGCCAGCGCCGCCAGCAGCGCGCACACGCCGGCGGCTGCTGCCACGTCGGCCCAGGGCAGCACCTCGCCGCGCAGCACGCGGGCCATCAGCGCGGTTTGCGCCAATGCCGGCACCCACAGGTGCCAGGGCGCCTGTCCTTCCTGGCTGAAGATGGTCACCAGCGGCAGCAAGGAAACCCCCAGCAGCACGATGGTGGCGTTCGCCTGCGCCTCCTTGAAGCTCTTGCAGCGGATGGCCACCGCCATCAACACGGCAGCCAGCGCACCGGCCAACGGCAGCAGCAGGCCCACGAACGACAGCGCCTCGCCGATGCCGAAGCGGAACAGCGCCGCCAGCGCCTCGCTGCGCAGCAGCCATTGCCCGGGCAGGAAACTCAGGCACGACAACACCGCGATCAGGATGCCCACGCTGGCCACCGCGCCCCACTTGCCCAGCACCAGCGCCAGCCGCGGCGCGGGGTTCATCAGCAGCGGCTCCAGCGAACCGCGCTCGCGTTCGCCCGCGGTGGTGTCCAGCGCCGCATTGAGCGCGCCGTAAAGCACCGCCATGAGCACAAAGAACGGAACCATGGTCGACAACTGCGCGGCGCGGCTGGCCGGGTCGGCCAGATCGCGCTCCTCTACGCGCAGGGCCTCCAGCGCCGCCGGCGACACCCCGCGCACCGCCAGCCGCAGCGTGGCCTGTTCCTGGTTGAAGCCGCGCAGCAGGCGCAGCACCGGCCCGATGCCGCTCTGAGAGCGCTGGTTGTTGGCGCTGGCCAGCAGTTCCACCACCGGAGCCTTGCCGCGCGCCATGTCGGCCTCGAACTCCGCCGGCACCACCAGCACCGGGTCGCCGAGCTTGCTGTCTTTGAGTTGCTGCTCGTAGCCTGCCGGCGCTTCGCGAATCGTGTAGGTCTGGCGCTCCAGGTAGTTGCGCAGCGTCGGCGCATGTTCGATGCCGTGCACGACGACCTCGCGCGCCTCGGCCCGCTTCTCGCTGCCGGCCACCAGTTGCGAGATCAGCACCAGCACGGCCGGGCCGATGGCTACCGAGCTGAGCAGCACCACCAGCAGCGTGCGCCGGTCGCGCAAGGCGTCGACGAGCTCCTTCAGGTACACGGTCCAGGCGGCGGCGATCATGCGGCACCTCCGGGGGGTGGGGCTGCTTGCCGTTCGGCGGCGCTGAAGGCCAGGTCCACGAAGGTTTCCTCGAAGTCGGCCTGGCCGCTGGCGGCGTTGAGCTCGGCCACGCTGCCCACGGCCACGGTGCGCCCGTGCGAGACCACCACCACCTGGTCGCACAGGCGTTCCACCTCCTGCATGATGTGCGTGGAAAAGACGATGCACTTGCCGTGTTCGTCGCGCAGCCGGCGCAAGGTGTCGCGCAGCGAGCGCGTGGCCAGCACGTCCAGGCCGTTGGTCGGTTCGTCCAGCACGATATTGGCCGGGTCGTGCACCAGCGCGCGTGCCAGCGCCGTCTTCATGCGCTCGCCCTGGCTGAAGCCTTCGGTGCGGCGGTCCAGCAGCGGCTGCATGTCCAGCATGCCGGCCAGCGTCTCGGCACGCGCGGTGGCGGCGGAACGCGTCATGCCGTGCAGGCGGCCGTAGTAAACGATGTTTTCACGCGCGGTCAGCCGCGGGTACAGGCCGCGCGCGTCGCTGAGCACGCCCATGCGCGCCAGCGCTTCGGTGGGCCGGGTGGCGACTTCGATGCCGTCCACCTGCACGCGGCCGGCGTCGGGCGTGATCAGCGCCGCGGCGATGCGCAGCGTGGTCGTCTTGCCGGCGCCGTTGGGTCCCAGCAGGCCGGTGATGCGGCCGTCGGGGGCCGTGAAGCTGACGCCGTCGACGGCCAGCACGGTGCGCGCGCTGGCGCCCCGGCCCTGGGTGAAACGCTTGCTCAACTGTTGCACTTCGATCATTTCGCGGCCTCTGCCGTGGCGGCCGTCACCGGCACGAAGGCCGGCGGCCTGGGTAGGGCACGCGCGCAGTCGGCGTCGACCTTGAGCGCCTCTTCGTCGCTGGCGGCGTCGATGAAGCGGAAGAGGGCGTCGCGCAGGCAGGCCAGGCCCATCACGCCGTGGCCGGCTTCGGGCACCACGACGTGGCGCGCCTTGGCGCCCAGCGCTTGCGCGGTGCGCTCGCCGTGGCGCGGCGGCGTCACCGGGTCGGCGCCGCCCGACAGCACCAGCGTGGCTGCCGGCGCGGGCGGCAGCGTGTAAAAGGCGGCCGGCACCGTGCCGCGCGGCCAGTCGCTGCACACCTTGCGGTAGAGGTCGGCGAAGATGTTGCCGAAATCGGCGCCGGGCCGATCGGGCGCTTGCGTCAGGCGCGGGGCATCCTCGGCACAGACCACCGAGAAATGCATGCCTTCGGCCAGGCCGCCCGGGCGCCCGCCCTGCAACGCCGTGGCCAGTCCCACCAGGGGCTCGAAGCGCCCACGCGCGGCCTCGCTCAGCGCCAGCGGCAGGGCCGAGGCCAGCGCCGGCACATACAGGGGTGTGCGAACCAGGCCCAGCAGCGTGTCGCGGCTGAGCGTCAGGTCTTGCGGCTCGCCCGTGACCGGGTGCGCCACGCGGATGTCGCGCGGCAGCGTGGCCAGCAGTCCACGCCAGTCGGCACGCAGTGCCGGGTAGCGGGCGCTGCAGGCCTTGTCGGCTTCGCAGGCGCTGAACACCGCTTCCAGCGCCGCCTGGTTGTCGGTGGAAAAGGACGCCGGCAACACCATGTCGGGTGGCGCGACACCGTCGATCACGGC
>JAABPT010000053.1 GCA_011391855.1 Burkholderiales bacterium | reverse complement strand
GATCGGCGGCGGCGGGCAGCCGGGCACGGTGGCATCCACCGGGATCACATTGGCCACCTTGCCGCAGCTGGCATAGCTTTCGCCGAAGATGCCGCCGGTGCAGCCGCAGTCGCCCACCGCCACCACCAGCCGCGGTTCCGGCGTGGCCTCGTAGGTGCGGCGCAGCGCCTCTTCCATGTGGCGCGAGACCGGGCCCGTCACCAGCAGCAGGTCGGCATGGCGCGGGCTGGCGACGAATTTGATGCCGTAGCCCTCGATGTTGTAGCGCGGATTGTTGAGGGCGTGGATCTCGAGTTCGCAGCCGTTGCACGACCCGGCGTCGACCTGGCGGATGGTCAGCGCCTGACCGAGGATGTCGAGGATGTCGCGGTGGATGCGCTCGACAGCCGCGCCCTCGCCTTCGGCCACCGGCGGCGCCGGCTCGGTGACGATGCCGGTGCGGGCGATCTGCTTGAGAACCTGCCACATCTAGAGATCGTGCCCCGAATAGCTGAGATTGAAGGACTTGTTGATGAGCGGAAAGTCCGGAACGATATTGCCGATGACGGCGTGTTCGAGCACCGGCCAGTTCTGCCACGAAGGGTCGTGGACATGGCAGCGCTGGAGGCGGCCGTCGGCAGCGGTCTCCAGCGCCACCAGGATCTCGCCGCGCCAGCCTTCCACCCAGCCGGCGCCGCGGGCGTGGCCGCCGGGGGCCTGCAGAGCGGCCGCGCAGTCACCCGCGGGCAGCCCGGCACAGAGCTCGCGGATCAGGCGCAGCGACTCGAACACTTCGTCGAAGCGCACCGCCACGCGCGCGGCCACATCGCCGGCATCCTGCGTTGCCATGTGCGTGTTCAGCCGCCGGTAGGGCTGCCAGTCGTGGTCGCAACGCAGGTCGCTGGCCTGGCCGCTGGCGCGGCCGGCCAGCCCGGTGAGGCCGAGCCGCGCCGCCAGCTCCGGCGTGACGCGGCCGGTGGTCATGAAACGGTCCTGAAGCCCGGCGTGGCCGTCGTAGACCTGGCGCAGGCGGCGCACCTCGCGCTCGACCTCGTCGCACTGGCGGCGCAGCGCGTCGCGCTGGGCCAGCGGCAGGTCGGTCGCCACGCCGCTCGGCACCACCGCGTCCATCATGAAGCGGTGACCGAAAGCCTGGTTCGACAGCCGCTGCCAGTCCTCGCGCAGCCGCGAGAACTGCGCCAGCCCGAAGGCCAGCGCGGCGTCGTTGCCCAGGGCGCCGAGATCGCCCAGGTGGTTGGCCACACGTTCGCGTTCCAGCATCAACGCGCGCAGCCATGAAGCACGTTCAGGCACGGCGCAGCCCCAGGCCGATTCGAGCGCCATGCAGTAGGCCCAGGCGCCGGCCACCGTCGAATCGCCGGAAACGCGGCCGGCCAGGCGGTGCGCTTCCAGCGGCGGGAGTTCGGTGAAGCGCCGCTCGATGCCCTTGTGCACATAGCCCAGGTGCTGCTCCAGACGCAGTACCTTTTCGCCGACGACCGAGAAGCGGAAGTGCCCCGGTTCGATGATGCCGGCGTGCACCGGGCCGACAGCGATCTCGTGCACGCCTTCGCCCTGCACGCGCACGAAGGGGTAGTCGGCGGGCAGGGTGCCGGCCGCTGCCGGCCGGGGGTCGGCGCCGTGCTGCAGCGGCGCGGGCCCGGGCGCCCACAGGCCATGGTCGAGCCAGGGCCGCGCGTCGTGGCTGCCTTGGGCGTGCAGGCCGGACAGGTCGGCCATGGCGCGCTGCATGCGGGTGGTGCAGGGGAACAGCTGCGCAAGGTCGGGGAAGCCACGCGCCGCGTCGTCGATCGGCAGCTCCACCCAGACCAGGCCCGCGGACACGGCAAAGGCGGCGCAGGCCGACACGCCGCAGGCGCTACCTGCACCGCCGGCGCCGCGGTCCACGCCCCACATCGACACCAGGCGCCCGCCCTGCTCTGCCACGGCGCGGGCCGTCGCGGTCCAGGCCGCACCCTCCACCGTCCCATGCCAAACCGGCAAGGGCGCAGGCAGCCGCCGCAGGTCGATTCCCAGGTCCAGTGGCGACATCACCTCAGTTCCCCAGCATCGCCGCCGCCTGCCGGTACCAGGCGTCCAGGTAAGGCGGGATATACAGGCCCAGCATGAGGCCCAGCGCCAGGTGCACGAAGACCGGGATCAGCGCCGGCGGGTGCGCCAGCGCCTTCACGTTCGTTTCCCCGAAGACCATGGGCTGCACGCGGCTGAACACCGAGGCGAAGGCCACGCCCAGGGCGATGAGCAGGAACGGCGTCGCCCAGGGCTGATCACGCATGGCGGTGGTGACGATGAGGAATTCGCTGGCAAAGACGCCGAACGGCGGCATGCCCAGGATCGCCAGAGCGCCCAGCATCAGCCCCCAGCCGACGGTGGGGCTGACCTTGATGAGGCCGCGGATGCCGTCCATGATCTGCGTGCCGGCCTTCTGCGTGGCGTGGCCCACCGCAAAGAAGATGGCCGACTTGATGAGCGAATGCACCGTCATGTGCAGCAGCCCGGCGTAGGTGGCAATCGGCCCGCCCATGCCGAAGGCGAAGGTCATCAGGCCCATGTGCTCGATCGACGAATACGCGAACATGCGCTTGACGTCGCGCTGCCGGATCAGGAAGAACACCGCCGCCACCACCGACAGCAAGCCGAAGCCCATCATCAGCCGGCCCGAGAGCTGGCTGCTGCCCAAAGCGCCGTCGGTCAGCACCTTGCAGCGCAGCACCGCATACAGCGCCACGTTGAGCAGCAGGCCCGACAGCACCGCCGACACCGGCGTGGGGCCTTCGGCGTGGGCGTCGGGCAGCCAGTTGTGCACCGGCACCAGGCCGACCTTGGTGCCGTAGCCGATGAACAGAAAGGCGAATGCCAGCGTGATGATGTTGGGGTCGAGCTGGCTCTTCACCGCATCGAGGTTGGTCCACAGCAGCGCGCCGCCCTCGGGCCCGATCACCTTCTCGGCCGCCATGTACAGCAGCACGGTGCCGAACAGCGCCTGCGCGATGCCCACGCCGCACAGGATGAAATATTTCCACGCCGCTTCCAGGCTGGCCGCCGTGCGGTAGACGCTGACCAGCAGCACGGTGGTCAGCGTGGCGGCTTCCATCGCCACCCAGACGATGCCCATATTGTTGGTCGTCAGCGCCAGCAGCATGGTGAAGCTGAACAGCTGGTACATGCTGTGGTACAGCCGCATGCGCGGCGGCGTCATCTTGCCGTGGTCGCGCTCCACGCGCATGTAGGGCCGCGAGAAGATGGCCGTCGTCAGGCCGACGAAGGCGGTGAGCGTGACGAGAAAGACATTCAGCGGGTCGATATAGAACTCGCTTTGCCACAGCAGCAAGGGCCCGCCTTCGACGACCCGCACCGTCAGCACGCACGCGGCGACGAAGGTACCGAGGCTGAAGCCGACATTGACGTCGCGCGCGTTGTCGCGGTGGCCCACCAGGGCCAGCACCACGCCGCCGGTCAAGGGGCAGGCGAGCAGGAAGGCCAGCGGGTGCAGCGCCGCGCTCAAGTCACTCATCCTTCAGCGTCTCGAGGTGACGGATGTCCAGGCTGTCGAACTGCTCGCGGATCTGGAACATGAACACACCCAGGATCAGCACGCCGATCAGCACGTCCAGCGCAATGCCGAGTTCCACCACCATCGGCATGCCGTAGGTGGCCGAGGTGGCGGCGAAGAAGAGGCCGTTCTCCATGGCCAGGAAGCCGATCACCTGCGGCACCGCCTTGGCCCGCGTGATCATCATCAGGAAGGAAAGCAGCACGCAGGCCAGCGCAATGCCCAGCGTGCCGCTGGCCAGTGCCGACGACAGCTGCGAGATGGGAATCGCCAGGTTGAAGGCGAAGATGACGACGCCGATGCCGATGAGCATGGTGGTGGGGATGTTGATCAGTGTCTCCACGTCCCAGCGGATGCCCAGGCGGTCGATCACGCGGTGCAGCAGCCAGGGGATGAGCAGCACCTTCAGCAGGAAGGTCAGCCCTGCCGACAGGTACAGGTGGTTCTGCTCGGTGACGTAGCCGACCACCGCCGTGGCCACGGACAGCGTCACGCCCTGTGCCGTGAACAAGTGGATGAGCGACAGGATGCGCCGCTGCGAGATCATGGCGAACGCCAGCATCAGCAGCATGGCGCCGAGCAGGTTGACGAACTGGGTCAGCAGTTCGCCCATGTCAGCGACTCAGCAGCAGGTGGACCAGCATGGCCATCACCGAGAACAGGAAGGCCGTGCCCAGGAATTCCGGCACGCGGAAGATGCGCATCTTGGCGCTCAGGGTCTCCAGCAGCGCGAGCAGGAAGCCGCCGATGGCCAGCTTGCCCACCAGCACCGGCAGCGCCAGCAGCATGGCCACTGGCGCATCGGCTTCGGCCACGCCCCAGGGGAAGAACAAGGCCAGGCCGATGCACGAATAGGCAAACAGCTTCAGGCTCGCCGCCCATTCGATCAAGGCCAGGTGGCGGCCGGAATATTCGAGGATCAACGCCTCGTGGATCATCGTCAGTTCCAGGTGCGTGGCGGGGTTGTCCACCGGCACGCGGGCGTTTTCGGCCAGCGACACCATCACGAAGGCGGCACCGGCAAAGGCCAGTCCGGGGTAGATGACCAGGTCGCGGTGCGCCAGCGTATCGACGATGGTCGTCAGCGACGTGGATTGGCTGATGAGCGAGGCCGAGAACAGCACCATCAGCAATGCCGGCTCGGCCAGGAAGCCGATCAGCATTTCGCGCCGCGCGCCCAGCGTGCCGAAGGCGGTGCCGACGTCCATGGCAGCCAGCGAGATGAAGACGCGGGCCAGCGCGAACAGGCCGACCAGCGCGATGGCGTCGGCCGCCGGCGCCAGCGGCAGGTCGGTGGACAGCGTGGGGATGATCGAACAAGCCAGCACCATGCAGCCGAAGACGACATAGGGCGCGGTGCGGAACAGCCGCGACGCGTGGTCGGCGACCATCGACTCCTTGTTGAACAGCTTGTGCAGCATCAGGTAGGGCTGCCACAGCGGCGGCGCCGACCGGTTCTGCAGCCAGGCCCGCCACTGGTTGACCCAGCCGGTGAGCAGCGGCGCCAGCGCGATGGCGATCACGATCTCCAGCAGCTGCGACAGCAATCCGGCGAAAGTCATCTCAGTCATCTCATGACCACCAGCAAAGTGGCCACCAGGGTCAGGAAGCTGTACAGCAGATAGACCGAGATGCGGCCCTGCTGCAAGCGACCCATCAGGCGCGCCACGTAGTTGGCCAGGTCCACGGTGGGCACGTAGACCCAGCGCCAGAAATGGTCGTCGATCCTGACCCGGTAATGCGGCTGCGCGTCGAAGGGCGAAGGCAGTTCGCGCCGCAGGACGAAGAAGGGTTCGAAGATCTGGCGGATGGGCTGGCCGAAGCCTTCGGCGGTGTCCTGCATGCGCGCCGTGCCCCAGGGGAAGCCGCAGGCCCAAGGCGGGCTGCGCCGCATGCGGCCGTGGTAAAGCCCCCTGACCAGCCCGTAGGCCAGGGCGAAACAGCCCAGGATGCCGAGCAAAAAGATGACCGGGCCGTAGCTGGCCTGGTCCTGGCCGTTGGGCGCCAGCAGCCAGCCGCTGCCGGCCACGCGCTCGCCCAGGCCGGCCTGCACCAGTTGCTGCGTCACGGGGTCGATGAGCTGGATGAATTGCACCGGCAGCAGGCCCAAGGCGACGCAGCCCAGCGCCAGCCAGACCATGCCACCACGCTCCCAAAGGCCGGCGTCGCGCGCCTGCGCCAGCTTGTCCTCGCGCGGTTGGCCGAGGAAGATGACGCCGAAGAACTTCACCATCACATAACCGGCCAGCGCCGCCACCAGCGCGATGACGGCCGCCACCACCGGAATCAACATGGTCAGCAGCGGCACCGGCAGGCCGGGGGTGAAGAGGAAGCTCTGCAGCAGCAGCCATTCCGATACGAAACCGCCCAACGGCGGCAGCCCGGCGCTGGCCAGCACGCCCAGCAGAGTGAGCCAGCCGACCCAGGGCATGGTGCGGATGAGACCGCCGAGCTTGCCCAGGTTGCGCTCCGAGGTGGCGTGCAGCACGCTGCCGGTGCCCAGGAAGAGCAGGCTCTTGAAGCAGGCGTGGCTGGCCACGTGGTACAGCGTGGCGGTGAGCGACAGCGCCGCCATCGGCAGCATGTCGTAGCCGGCGAAGATGAGCGTCAGGCCCATGCCGACGAAGAGCAGGCCCATGTTCTCGATGGAGGAATACGCCAGCAGCCGCTTCATGTCGGTCTGCACCGCCGCGAAGACGACACCGAACAGCGCCGTGGCCAGGCCCAGTGCCAGCAGCAGTCCGCCCCACCACCACAGGCGCAGGTGCAGCAGGTCGAGCGAGACGCGCAGCAGGCCGTAAATGGCGCAATTGAGCATGACGCCGCTCATCAGCGCCGACACCGGCGACGGCGCCGCCGGGTGCGCCTCCGGCAGCCACACGTGCAGCGGCAGGATGCCGGCCTTGGCGCCAAAGCCGAACACCGCCAGCAGGAACGCCACCGAAGCCCAGAACGGCCCCAGGCTTTGCGCACGCATATTGGCGAAGGTGTAGTCGCCGGTATTGGCCTGCAGCACGCCGAAACACAGCAGCACGGCGATGGCGCCGATGTGCGCCATGGTGATGTACAGGTAGCCGGCACTGCGCACCTCGGGGATGCGGTGGTTGGCCGTGACGAGGAAGAACGACGACAGCGCCATCGTCTCCCACATGACCATGAACGCATAGGCGTCGGCGGCCAGCACGACGCCCACCATGCTGGCCAGGAAGACGTGGTACTCCAGGCACAGCAGGCCCGGCGGCGTGCCCTCGCCCTTGCGGAAGTAGCCGGCGGCGAAGGCGGAGATGCCGGCCGATGCGGCACCGATGACCATCAGGAAGTAGGCGGAAAGACTGTCCAGCCGCAGGTGGAAGGGCAGCGAAGGCAGGCCGATGGGCAGCACGGCGATTTCGGGCGACCCGGGCAGGGCGCTCACGGCCACCACGAACAGCAGCAGCCCGAACAGACCACCGAGAGGAAAGAGCCCCTGCGACACCACCGTGAAGCGGCGCAGCGCGGCCACACCGGCGGCCCCGATGACCAACCACCCGGCCATGACCACCAGGATCCAGTCCAGGTGCAGCCAGTGGGCGTCGGGGGGCGGAACGGGCATGACGCTCAGCGCTTGGGCCGGACTGCGCCGGTGCGGGCTGGCACCTGGGCCTTGCCCTGGGTCTGACGCCGAGCCTTCGACGGCAACGCAGCCGCCGTCCCCGGGTTCAAGGTCACGTCCTGAGCGGTGCCGCTGGCCTCGTAGTCCACGCCATGGTGCACCAGGTAGTCGCGGATCAGCTGCCGCACCACCTGCGATGCGGTGCGGTCCTGCAGCGCGCACAGTCGCTCGAAGGCCACCTTCTTGTTCGGGTCGATGAGCAGCGTCAGGCGCGCCGTCTTGAGTTCCATGGCTCCCTCCCCTCCCGATGAAGATTATTCACATCGCATGCACATCTTACGCTCATGCCTTGTCGTCGCCGGCCTGCTGCCGACGCCGTTCCTTCAGTGCCGACACGACCTGCGCGAAGGCAGCGTGCAACTGCCCGGCGGCGGCGCTGTCGAGCCCCTTCGGCCGCCGCACGACGCCCTGCCGCATCTTCTGCAGACTGCGC
>JAABPT010000052.1 GCA_011391855.1 Burkholderiales bacterium | reverse complement strand
CCTGTTGCAGCTGGAAGTCGCTGTCGGCGTAGAGCGTGAGCTCGCGGTCCTTGGCGCTGCGGTCGGCGAGTTCGGTCAGCGCGCTGGAGCCCTTGAAGTCGAAGCGCGTGCCGATCTCCTTGTTGGCCTGCTCGACGGCATTGCGAAGTTCCACCAGGTCGGGCTGGATCACGGTGTCGAAGCTGGGCATCGGGTCGGGGCGGCAGATGGCAAATGGCAAATGGCAGGGCGGGGAGGCACGTAGACTTCAACCAAAATTCTGCCATGCCCCACACCACCCCCACCGCGAACGCGCTCCAGGTGCAACAACGCGCCAGCCTGCGCGAATTCAACAGCTTCGGCCTGCCCGCGGTGGCCGCCACCCTGGTGCGGCTGGCGGCCGAGGCCGACGTGCGGCGCGTGGTGGACCACCCCGCCTACGGCGTGGCGCCGAAATTCGTGCTCGGCGGCGGCAGCAACGTGGTGCTCACGCGCGACTTTGCCGGCTTGGTGCTGAAGGTCGAGATCCTGGGCCGGCGCCTGTTGCGCACCGAACGAGAGGCCTGGATCGTGGAGGCGGGGGCCGGCGAGAACTGGCACGGCTTCGTGGCCTGGACGCTGCAGCAGGGCTGGCCGGGGCTGGAGAATCTGGCGCTGATCCCGGGCCAGGTGGGCGCGGCGCCGGTGCAGAACATCGGCGCCTACGGCGTGGAACTGAAGGACCGCTTCGAATCGCTGGACGCGATGGACCTGATAACCGGCCGCAGCGTCACGCTGGACGCCGTGGCCTGCCGCTTCGGCTACCGCGACAGCGTCTTCAAGCAGCATCTGGCGGGCAAGACCGTCATCACGCGCGTGCGTTTCCGCCTGCCGCGGCCCTGGCAGCCGGTGCTGGGCTACCTGGACCTGGAACGCAAGATCGCCGAGACCGGCAACGCCGCACCCGACGCGCAGACCGTCTTCGACTGGGTGTGTGCGATCCGACGCGCCAAGCTGCCCGACCCGGCCGTCATCGGCAATGCCGGCAGCTTCTTCAAGAACCCGGTGGTGAGCCCCGAGCAGTGCCGGGACATCATCGGCCGCGACCCCGAGGTGGTGCACTATCTGCTGCCCGACGGCAGCTGCAAGCTGGCCGCGGGGTGGCTCATCGACGCCTGCGGCTGGAAGGGCAAGACGGTGGGCCGCGCCGGCGTCTACGACAAGCAGGCGCTGGTGCTCGTCAACCGCGGCGGCGCCAGCGGTGCCGAGGTGGTGACGCTGGCGCGCGCCATTCAGGAGAGCGTGTACGGCCGCTTCGGCATCCGGCTGGAGCCGGAGCCGGTCATTCTGTGACGACCGGCTGCGGCGCGCTTTCCAGCACACCGAGGGTGCGCAAGGCGGCCCGCGTGACCGGCACCAGGTCCTCGTAGCGCTGCACCAGGCGCGCGATCTCGTGCGCCGGCAGGTGGGACGCGCCCTCGTGCAGTGCCTCGGCGGTGGCCGCCAGCCCGGCCAGACCCAGATTCAGCGCAGCGCCCTTGGCGGCATGGGCGTTGGTGCGCAGCTCCAGCGGCTGCGCGTCGCGCACGGCGGCACGCAGGCGCTGCACGGTCTCGGGTGCCTGGTCGAGAAAGGCCTCGACCATGGCCGCCAGCTTGCCGCGCGACATGGCCTGCAGCGCCATCGCGATGGCCGCCTCGTCGACCACCGGTTGGCCGCCGGCCCAACCCAGCGTCTGCTCCAGCGGCGCGGCGGCGTCTTCCGGCGTCGCTGGCAAGCTGCCGAACAGGCGGCGCAGCGACGCCGCCAGCTTGGGCAGGCTCACGGGCTTGGTCAGGAAATCGTTCATGCCCGCGACCAGGCAGCGGTCGCGCGTTTCGGCAAAGGCGTCCGCGGTGAGCGCCACGATCGGCACCGTGGAGCGCGCCGCGTCGGGCAGGGCGCGGATGGCCCGCGTGGCGCCCACGCCGTCGAGCACGGGCATGTGCAGGTCCATCAGCACGACGTCGTAGCGCCGCTGGCCGAGCGCCTGCACCGCTTCCTGCCCGTTGGTGGTGAAGTGGGCATGGTGCCCCAGGTTTTCCAGCAGCGCCGCCATGTACTGGCGGTTCACCGGATGGTCCTCGGCCACCAGCACCTGCAGCGGGCGCGGCGTCGGCAGGCCGGCCGGCACCGGCGCCGTGCGCGCGGGCGCCGATTGCGGTGGCATCCGCAAGGGCATGTGGAAGCTGAAGCAGCTGCCTTCGCCGGGCCGGCTGCGCACGGTGATGTCGCCCCCCATCAGGCGCGCCAGGTTGCGCGAAATTTCCAGGCCCAGGCCGGTGCCGCCGTGCCGCCGTGAACGCGTGTTGTCCCCTTGCACGAAGCGGTTGAAGAGCTGCGACAGCGTGGCCTCGTCCATGCCGACGCCGGTGTCGGTGACGGCGACCTCGAGGCTCGTTTCGCCACCGTCGCCGACCCGCGTGCGCACGTCCAGCACCACCGCACCATGGTCGGTGAACTTGATGGCGTTGGCCAGCAGGTTGAACAGGATCTGCTTGACGCGTGTGGCGTCGGCCAGGATGCGTTCGGGCACCCCGGGGTCGGCGTCGATGTGCAGCGCCAGCGGCTTGGCGCTGGCCTGTGGCCGCATCAGCGCCTCGACGTCGCGCAGCAGCGCGCGCAAGTCCACCGGCGTCACGGCCAGCGTGACGCGGCCGCTTTCCAGCTGCGACATGTCGAGGATGTCGTTGAGCAGCGCCAGCAGATGGTCGGCCGACTCGGTGGCGGTGCGCAGGTAGTCGATCTGCCGCGGCGTGAGGCCGGTCTCGCGCAGCAGCGAGAGCATGCCCATCAGGCCATGGAAGGGCGTGCGGATCTCGTGGCTCATGTTGGCCAGGAAGGCGCTCTTGGCGTCGCTGGCCGCCTCGGCCTCGCGGCGCGCCACACGCAGCTTGGTCGCCAGTTCCTCCAGCACCAGCCGGCGTTCGCGCAGCTGCGCCACCTGGCGCAGCGCAATGAAGGCAAAGGCCAGCGTCAGCACCGAGAGAAAGGCCGTCAGCCCGAGTCCGAGCAGGTTCTGCTGGCGCACCGCGATGCCGCGCGCCTCGAGCTGCTCGCTGACCTTGTGCGAGGCGCCGAGCGAAAGTTCGTGCATCGGCGCCGTCAACGCCTCCAGCTGCGGCATCAAGGCGTTCACGAAGTTGCGGTCCAGCGGTATCTCGGGGGTCGGTCCCAGCGCACGGTCGGCCGCCTGGATGAAGTCCACCGATTGCTGCAGGGTGCGCTGGTCGCCGTCGGGCCCGGAAAGCAGGTGCTGCAGGTTCGCGCCGCGCAGCAGCTCGACGCGGCTGACCCAGATTTCGTAGCGCAGGCGCAATGCGTCGGCGTCCAGCGGCACGCGGTCGTCGGCGGCCCGTTGCCATTGGTCGCGCAGCCGCAGCTGCTCGGTCTCGGCCTGGTAGACCATCAACACCACGTAGTCGTCGCCGCCTTGCACCACCTGGCGCAGCAGCGTGGCCTGGCGCGCCTGCACCAGCGCCACGGCCAGCAGCACCAGCACCAGCACGAAGCCCACCAGCGCCAGCCAGCTGTAGCGCATGCGCTCCTGCGGTTGGCGCTCTAGAGCACGTCGATCTTCCGCAGTTGCCATGCCGAGCGGCTGTAGTAGACGGCGCCACGCAATTCGGGCCGCGCGTCGAAGGGGTAGATCACGAACAGCGGGCCCTTGTCGCGCACGGCCATGGGCTTGTCGTCCATCAGCCGGGCCACGATGACGTCATGGCGCTGCGCATCGTGGTAAGGCATGTCGACCCGGTAGTCGTTGAGTGCGGTCAGGCGGATCACGTCGCCCTGGGCGCCGGCGGCCATCAGCACGTCGCGCAGCAGCGGCCCGGTGAAGCGCCTCGGCTGGGCATACCAGGGCGTACGGGTGGAAAAGCTGGTCTGCGGCAACGCTGCCAGCATGGGCATGTCGAACTGGGCGGCATCGCCCAGGTTGGGCATGCGCACCCGGCCCCCCACGGTAAGCACGACCGGCCCTGAAGGTGACTCCAGCGCCCGCGCCGGCCAGGCCGTGGCAAGCAGCAGACCCCCGCCCAGGCACAGGAACGAACGCCGGCCGGTCCCGGTGTGGCAAGGGTGACTACGGCAAATGCGCATGGCCCCTTCAGAGCGTCACAGGAGCGCGCATTCTAGGGGCGGTGCCCCCGGTGGCCGTCAATGCGTGCGCAGCATGTCGTGCAGGTCCAGCCCGGTGAGCGCCTTGGCGCCGCGCGCCAGCCAGAACAGCAGCGCCATCATCATCAGCATGGAGGGGATGGCGATGACGGGGTAGCTCAGCAGCGTGAGCCGCCCGAGTTCTTCGTTGAAGGCCTCGGTGCCCGCCGGGCTGGTGACCACCCAGCGCGCCAGCACGTAGTTCATCACCGACGAGAAGAAGAAGGTGCCTGCCAGCAACAGGGTGCCGGTGCGCAGCCTCAGTTCGAAGGGCACCACGTTGTGCCGTTCTTCCAGTGCCGCGTGCACGCGGTCGACGTCGAACAACGTCGGGTTGAAAACCAGGATGCGGATCAGCGGCCAGCTCGTCCAGTTCGAGCCCAGCACCGCCAGGCCGATGAGCCCGGGCACCGCGGCTTCCTTGACGGCCAGCCATTGAGCGTCGAGCTTGAGCAGCCCGATGCCGCCGGTGAGCAGCGTGCTCACCACGCCCAGCACCGACAACCAGTTGAGCTTGTGCCGGCGGATGCCGTCCCACACGCCCCAGCCCAGCGGGAAGGCCAGCGCCAGCACCAGCGCCCGCATCGGGCCCAGGCTGCTCTCGCTGCTGAGTTTCATCAGGATCACCGCGGGCACGATGATCGTGACGACGATCTCGAACAGCGGGTTGGGTTTGGCGGCCTGGTTCATGAGGACGCAAGAGTAACGCCCCCGGCGTCAGCAGCGGCCGTGGCCGCGCGGCCTTGTTCACGGCCGGCGGCCGCTAATGCATGCGGGACGCACGAAGCTGGGCCAGCTTGGCCGCGTAAACGCCGTGGCTGCCGGGGTCGGGGCTGTTTTCCATCGCCTGGCGCAGGTGGTGGGCCGCGCCGGCGGCATCACCCAGCTGCGCCGCGGCCTGGGCGGCCCAGAAAAGCACCTCGTGCTGGTCGGGTTGGCGGCGCAATTCGCGTTTGAAGAGGTCGCGGGCGGACCCGAAGTCGCGCTGTGCCATGGCCTGGCGGCCAAGATCGTAGAAGTGGAACGGCGGCTGCGGCTGCAGTTGTGCCAGCCGCTCGCCCAGCACCTGCGCCTCGGCCTGGCGGCCATCATGCTGCAGCAGGCGCACGAGGTTGTTCAAAGCGCTCAGGTGATCCGGCTCCTGCGCCAGCACGGCCCGCAGCGCGGCCTCGGCCTCGCGGTGGTGGCCGGCGCGCTGGTAGACGACGCCCAGGGTATTGACGGCGGCCGTGAAGCGGGGGTCTTGGCGCACGGCCTCGCGCGCCCAGGCATAGCTGTCGTCCAGCCGGCCCTGGCTCAGCAACTCGACGGCTCGGTTGTTCATGAACATGGCCACGATCGTGTGCTCGCTCACCACCACCGAGCGCTGCCCGCGCAATTCCTCGGGCGGCAGGAAGTCGACCATCAGCGCCCCCGGCTCCAGCGGGCCGGAATGCAGGGGTGCGGGCGGCCGCTCGAGCACCAGATTGACATGGCTGCTGGCCAGGGTGAGATCGCCCTGGCGCGTATACATCTCGTCGACCAGCACGCTGCGGTAACGCACCGGCAGCCCCAGGTGCTTGGCGAAGGCCGCCGTCATGATGACGAGCGACAGGCAGTTGCCGGCCCGTGCCTGGAAGGCCTGCGCGGCGTTGCGGGTTTCGCTGGCGTCGTATCGCAGCCCGAGCTGGCCGCGCGTATACAAGGCGTCGATCAGGGCGCGGCGCGGGTCGAGCCGAAGCGGGCTGGACCGCAGTTCGGCTGCGGCGTAGCGCTGCATCTCTTCGCTCAGCGCGAAGAGGTCTCCGGCATCGGTGGGTTCGGCCGATGGCGCGAACAACTCGTCGTGCAGCAAAGGCGCAACCGGTGCAGCGGGCGGCAGCCCGGCGCAGCCGAAGAGCAGGGCTGCCAGCGACAAGGCGGCGAGGTACTTGCAGAGATGCTCCATGGCGGACCTCCGGCGGCCACCCGGCAGTCCGGGCTGGACGAACATCGTACGCCGGCGCTTGTTGCATGCAACTCTGCTCACGCAAGCATGCAAGCGTGCAAGCCTGGTGAGGCGCTCACGCCGCTGGGCGCGCGCCGCCCCGCGATCAACTGTCGGTCAGGCGCAGCTTGGTGCGCAGCCGCAGCGCGGTCTCACGAAGCGCCGGGTTGGGCGACGCCGCGGCGCGGTGCAAGGCCTGGCGTGCATAGTCGCGGTCGGACTGCAGGCGCTCGACGTGCACGTGAAAGCCCTCGCCGGCCAGCAGCCACTTCAACTCGATGATTTCCACCAGAGCCTGGGCATCGGAGTCAATGGCGCCGTTCATCTTCAAGGGTTGGGATCTCAGCACGGGGCCAGTCCATTCATGCGCCATGGCATCGAGTGGCGCTGTGGAAGAAGGAGTGCGATGTCATCACTTTTGGTGCAGTGCAGCATTAGCTTAACGCCGAATGCCTCTGGCAGGCTGACAAGGTCTTCGAGAGATCACCCCAAAATCGGGGTGCACAGGCCTTCGAACCGATGCCGATGACCCCCGAGCCGCCGCTGACCGCCATTTCCGAGCTTCCCGCGCAGTTGCAGCGTGCTGGATGGGTCGTGTTGGATGCGGCCTCGCTCGCGTCCTTGTGTGGCCTGCCCGCAACAGCGTTACCCGAATTCCTGCCTTTCTGGTCGGACCTGCCACCGGATGCGCACTTGCTCGACGGCGGCCGCTACCGGCGCCGCCGACACGGCTGCTTCACGGTCGACGGCGCCACGGTGGTGCCGGTGCCGCCGCGCCCGCACTGGCAGCCGCTGCAATACAACGCGTTGCACGGCGGCATCGAACGCTGGTTCGAGCCGCTCGAGCCGGCCCTGGCGGCGCATCCGGCGTGGGCGCGGCTGTTGATCGGCCTGGCAGGCGTGGCCAGCACGCTGCGCGGGCCGCAGCGCTGGTTCGTGGAAGCCCATGTCTTTCGCATCGACACCACGGACGGCATCGGACGGCCCACGCCCGAGGGCGCGCATCGCGACGGCGTCGACCTGGTGGCGGTGCTGATGGTGGCGCGGCATCGGGTCAAGGGCGGCGAGACGCGTGTCTTCGAAGCCAACGGCCCGCGGGGCGTGCGCTTCGTGCTGAGCGAACCCTTCAGCGTGCTGCTGCTCGACGACGAGCGGGTGATCCACGAAACCACCCCGATCCAGCCGCTGGACCCGGCGCAGCCGGCCTGGCGCGATACGCTGGTGCTGACCTTTCGCCGCGGCGGTTTCCAGGGGCCGCCGGCGTCGGCGTCCTATCGGAGCGGCGCCGAAAATGCCGCCGGAACCGCCCCCGTGGGCAACGGCCGCGCGCAAGGAATTTGAGTCCATGACCGACCCCACCGATCTGGCCCATCTCGCCATCACCCACGCCGATATCGCCGCGGCCGCGACCCGGCTGCAGGGCGTGGCCCACCGCACACCGGTGATGACCTCGCGCACCGCCGACGAGCGTACCGGTGCGCGGGTGTACTTCAAGTGCGAGAACTTCCAGCGCATGGGCGCGT
>JAABPT010000051.1 GCA_011391855.1 Burkholderiales bacterium | reverse complement strand
TGTACGCCAGCGGGTCGACAGCGCCCGGCACGCAGGCGTCGATCGCGGCCTGGTCGGCTGCCGACAGCGCACTGCAGCGCACGAACTTGTCGGCGTAGCGCACGGTGTCGCCGAAGATCGCGGTTTCAGGCAGCGCCCCGATGGTGCCCTCGACTTCGTAGTTGAAGTAGTCGAGCCCGATGGTCACGTTGGACATGATCTCGAACACGATGCCCATGGTCCAGGCCGTGGACTCCTCGGACTCGACGCTCTTGCTGCCGCCCTGCAACTGGCGGAACTGCTGACCGCAGTCACGCGAGGGGTCCGCGCCCGCAACGGGAACGCCGTTCGGGCACAGCACCGGGTCGTCGTAGGAGTTGCTGGTGAAGGTGACGCTGTTCGGCGCGTACAGGTCGAACACCCCCGGGGCCCGGAAGCCCTTGTTGTACGAACCGCGAATCAACGTGTTCGGCAGGGCTTGCCAGCGAGCACCGATCTTGGGCGTCCACTTGCTGCCCGTGTCGCCGGAATCGTCGTAGCGGATCGAGACCGGAATCTCCAGCGTCTTGGTGATCGGGAAGTTGGCTTCGCCAAAGAGCGCGAAGTTGTCGATGTCGCCGGTGGTGTCCTCGGCCAGTTCCAGACCCGAGCTCGCCGCCTGGCGGATAAGTGTGAAATTGTTTTTGTACTCGATCTCTTCCTTGCGGTACTCAACCCCCGCCGCCACGCCCACGGCGCCGGCCGGCATGTTGAAGAGGTTGCCGCTCACCGAAGCGCCGATGTTGAACAGCTTGCCGTTGATGTCCTGCATCTCGCCGATGACCTTGCTGTCCAGGATGTAGGCCAGGCCGGCCGAGCTCTGCTCGCCGAACGGATTCAGGTAGGGTGCACCGTTGTTGCCCTGGATGCCGTCGATGATGCGGGGCCGGCTGACATAACCGTCCTCGAAATTGTTCCTGACGTTCGAGTCGCTGTACAAGGCATTGACGCTGTAGTCCCACTCACCAAAAGCACCCTTGATCTCGCCGAGCAGGCGTTGGGTCGTGTTCTCGATGGTGCTCGCACGCGGGCCTGCCGGCACCATGCGCCACCCGGCGGAGATATTCGCCGCGGTGTTCAGTGCGGGATTCGTGATCGGCGTGCCCGCCGAGCCGCCGGGGTAGTACGGGTTGGTTGGGGGCATCGACAGGCCGGTCAGCGGCGTCGGTGCCACGTTGTTGCCGACGCTGTTGTAGGCGCGGAAGTACTCGAGCGAAGCGACGTGGTCGGAACCGAGCGCCATCGAACCGCGACCGAACAAGGACCAACGCTCCACCTCGGACATGATGTCGATGGAACTCGTGTAATCGTAGCGGCAGGAATTCGGACCGAAGATGCCCGGGATCAGGATCGACGTGGGCGGCGCGCAACCTGGCAACGTGGGGTTGGTCGACACGCTCGTGGACGACTGGCTGTAGTTGCCGGGGAAGGAAGTGCCGCTTGTTTTGTAGACGCCCTTGTCGGGAATGATGCCGGACTTGGCGTAGTCGCGGTCGATGGCCCGGATCTTCTTTTCCTGCGTGTAGTCGAACCCGCCGAAGAGGTTGAAGCCATCCTTGTCCAACGAGCCGAAACCACCCGTGATATTGGCGTTGTACTGCTCGCCGCCGTCGCCCTGCGGCAGCTTGGCCGAACCGCCGATATTCACGCCCTGGTAGTCGCTGCGCGTGATGATGTTGATGACGCCCGCGATGGCATCGGTGCCGTAGATGGACGACGCGCCGTCGGTCAGCACTTCGATGCGTTCGATAGCCACCGTGGGAATGACGTTCAAGTCGGTGGCCACACCCGAATACGGGTTCTTCACGATGCGCTGCCCGTTCAACAGCACCAGGGTACGTTCCACACCCAGGCCGCGCAGATCGGCGTAAGCGGCGCCACCGTTCGTGGTGCCGATCGAACGAGACGAGTTCACTGTCGACTGGTTCTGCGCAATGAACTGCACCGCGGCCTCGGCAGTCTGCACGCCGGCCTTTTCAAGGTCGGAGGCCTTGATCGTGACGACAGGAAGCGCCGCCTCGGAGTCAATCCGCTTGATGCGCGAGCCGGTGACTTCGACGGTCTGGCCCTGGGCCAGCACCGGCAAAGACGTCACCAGCAGGGTGCCGCCCAGGGCGGCCAGCGCTGCGGTGCAAATCTTGTTTCTCTTGAACATGAACTCTCCAGTGAAGATGAGGGTTGAACCGAACTCCACGCTGACAAGCAAGAGCCGTACCCGTGATGCAGGCGGGTTACAACTCGCGCTCGAAAGGACGTGGCGGGATTGTCACGATCCGCGCCGCGTGTTTTGCTCAGGAAAACCCACTAGGGCCGCAACCGCCCCCGCAAACGGGGGTCGCTGCGTGCCCGTTTTCGGTCTGACGGGCGGCGGCCCCGAAGCGAGAAAACCTAGGCGTGGCACGGTTCTGCGGGCGGTCTGCGCCATTTCGCGGCGGCACCGACGGGCAGGCCGCACCGGTTGCACGCCAACGAAGTTACGAACCGGATTGTTGGTCGCAAGCAACAAAACCTGACAAGGATCGTCTCGCCAGCACCGGGGGCTTCGGCACGGAGGCCGGCAAGGATCGGGTATGGGGCTCTTGCGAGTGACCCAAAACCTTGCTCACCGGTCCCGTTTCGACGCTGCGCCCGCGGTGGATGACGGCCACGGCCTCCGCCACACACTCCACCACGCCAATGTTGTGCGTGATGAACAGGGCGGATGCGCCCAGCTCGCGTTGCAGTTCGCGCAACAGGTTGAGGATCTGCGCCTGCACCGGCACGTCCAGCCCCGAAGTCGGTTCGTCGCAGACGATGAGCCGCGGCTCCACCGCGACGCCCAGGGGCCTTGGCCGCACGAATTCTCTGGCGGCCAGCGCCATCGCACGGGCCTTGGCCGTGGACGCCACGAGATTTCGACAAGTGTGATGCGTTGCTGCCGTCTTGATGCTACGGTGTCAATCGGAGCTTTCGGAAAAATGCGCACCACCATCAACCTGGCCGAAGACGCACTCATCGCAGCGCGCAACATCGCGCGGCGCGAGCGCATTTCCCTGGGAGATGCCGTGTCCGAGCTCATCCGCCGTGGCAGTGCGGCTGGCGCGCCGGGCACGGCCGTCAGCCAACCACCGGCCTTGCGCGGACGTTTTGCGCTGCTGCCCGCGCGGGACGAGATCGTCACGCCACAGCATGTTCGCGAGATCATGGAACGTGAAGACCTCTGAGACGCCCCTGCGATGAGGGCGTTGCTCGACGTCGATGTCTGGATTGCGCTGTTCGACGACGCGCACCAGTTTTCCGAGCGCGCCAACCGCTTCATCGAGGCACGCGGAGTGCAGATCGCGGCCTGTCCGCTGGTCGAAATCGGCGTCATCCGCGTCATGAACTCGCCCAGCTACAGTCGGCGCGGCGTGCCGCCCCTGCAGCAGGTGCGCGCGCAGTTGCGTCAAGCCTGCGGCCTGCTCAACCATGCGTTCTGGCCCGACGACATTTCCTTGCGCGATAACGATCGCTTCGACTTCAACCGGGTCCAGGGGCACAACCAGATCACCGATCTCTACCTGCTCGGCCTCGCGGTGAAACACGGTGGGTGCCTGGTCACCTTCGATCAGGCCATCGCCCTGAGCAGCGTGCACGGCGCAGCTCGGCAGCACCTGAAGCTGCTGTAACTGGGCACCTTCGAAGCTTGGGGGCCCCGCCTGCCCGGGTCAGAGGCTGCGAGCGGCTGACCGTGGCGAAGTAGTTCAACTCCAGGGGTTGACCACCGGAACGCTCAGCCCTTCGAAGTGGCGAATATTTCGAGTCGCCAGCGTGGCGCGACGGGCCTGCGCAATACCGGCGATCTGAGTGTCGCGTATGTCGACGGGTCGGCCCGCCTGTTGCCGCGCGGCGGCCAGTACCGCGGCCTGCAAGGCAGCCATGCTGTCGAAGGGAAGCACTCGGTTTTCGAGGTCTTCTTCGAGCAGCCGGTCACACGCGGCCTCCAGCGCCTTGCGCCGGCGCCCGGCCGGCAGCAGCGCCAGGCCGAGGCGGATTTCAAACAACGTGATGCTGGTGATCCAGACCGACTGCGCCGCCTGCAGGTCCAGCCACCGCAACACGGGCGGATCAGGATCGCTGCGCATCAGCGCAGACAGCACGTTGGTGTCGAGAATGATCACGCGTCGAAGTCGGCCGGCCGGGGCGATTGCCCACGAAGCTCGGGCAACGGCTCCGTGAGACCGCTGCGTGCAAACCTGGCTGCGATGCGGCTGCCCAACCCGGGGCCTGCAAGCGGCACCTCATCCTTGACCGCAAAACGCAGGATCTGCCGCACTTCCGCCTCCATGCTGGTGCCATGCAACGCGGCCCGCCGCTTCAGGCGCAACTTGACCTCTTCCTCGATGTCCCTGACGGTGAATTGGGCCATGGCTGTTTTTCCGCTCAAGCGCTGTGACACAACGATATCATGATATCGAACTGGACGGCCTTGCGCACCGCCGTCAAGCCCTGCACACCGCCGTCAAATCAGGCCGTCACCAGCCTCGGCACGGCTGCCAGCAGTGCGCGCGTGTAGTCGCTGCGCGGCCGCTCCAGCACGCTTTCGCAAGCGCCCTGCTCCTCGATGCGGCCGGCGCGCATGACCGCCACGCGGTCGGCGATGTACTCCACCACACCGATGTTGTGCGTGATGAACAGGTACGAGACACCCAGCTCGCGCTGCAGCTCGCGCAGCAGGTTGAGAATCTGCGCCTGCACCGACACGTCCAGCGCCGAGGTGGGCTCGTCGCAGACGATGAGCCGCGGCTCCACCGCCAGGGCCCGTGCGATGGCGATGCGCTGGCGCTGGCCACCGGAAAATTCGTGCGGCCAACGCTCCAGCGCGTCGCGGCGCAAGCCAACCTGGTCGGTGAGGCGCTCGATGCGTGCGCGGCGCTGCGTGACGTCCAGTTCGGGCAACAGCGCCTGCAGTCCTTCTTCCAGAATGTCGAAGACCCGCATGCGCGGGTTCAGCGAAGCGAAGGGGTCCTGGAAGATGATCTGCACCTGGCGCCGCGCGGCCTGCAGTTCGGCGCCCTGCAAGCTGAACAGGTCCTGGCCGTCGAGCAGCGCGCGGCCGTCGATATCTGCCACGCGGCGCAGGAGCTGAACGATGGCCTTGCCGATGGTGGTCTTGCCACAGCCGGATTCACCCACCAACGCCAGCGTCTGGCCGCGGCCGATCTGGAAGGACACGTCGTCCACGGCGCTGAAATGGCCGTGCACGCGCTGCAGCAAACCGCGGCGGATGGGGAAGCGAACGCGCAGGTGCTGCACGTCGAGCAGGGGAATGGGGGTTTCGGTGGGCTTCGATGCACCCTCACCTGCGGTGCGCGCCCCGGCTTGCAGGCCGGAGCCGCTCGGTGGGCTCGCCGCACGCGTCTCGAAACCCCCACTTCGCCCCCAGCCCTCTCCCGCAGGCGGGAGAGGGGGTAATGCAGCGCTGGCAGGCAGAGCCGGTTGTCTTGCTCCCTCTCCCGCCTGCGGGAGAGGGCTGGGGTGAGGGGCGTTGACCGACACCGACCCATACAACAAGCACCGCACCTGATGCCCCGCCGCCACCTCCTGCAGTTCCGGCACCGTGCCCCCGCAATGCGCCATCGCCTGCGCGCAGCGCGGCGCGAAGCGGCAGCCGGCGAAGTGCTGCGTGAGCGGCGGCACGGTGCCCGCGATCGCCTCCAGCGGCTCGTCGCGACGTTCGCCACGCGGCAGCGCACGCAGCAAGGCGCTGGCGTAGGGGTGCTTCGGCGCCGCGAAGAACTCCGCCGCCGGCGCCATTTCGATGATCTGCCCCGCATACATCAGCGCCACGCGGTGCGCCATGCCCGAAACCACGGCCAGGTCGTGCGTGATGAGCAGCATGCCCATGCGCTGCTCGCGCTGCAGGTCCTTCAGCAGGTCGAGGATCTGCGCCTGGATGGTGACGTCCAGCGCCGTGGTCGGCTCGTCGGCGATCAGGAAGTCGGGCTCGGCGGCCAGCGCAATGGCGATCATTACGCGCTGCTTCTGGCCGCCGCTCATGCGGAACGGGTATTCGTCGATGCGGCTTTCTGGTTCGGGAATGCCGACGCGTCGCAACCAATCAATGGCCTTGGAGCGCGCTGCCGCACCGCGCAGCGGCGTGTGCGCTTCGATGGCCTCCACGATCTGCCGGCCGATGGGCATGACCGGGTTCAGGCTGGTGGCCGGCTCCTGGAAGATCATGCCGATGCGCCCGCCGCGCACGCTGCGCATCTGCGACTCGGGCAGGCCGAGCACGTCCAGGCGGTCGGGGCCGCGGCCGATGTGGATGTCGCCGCCGGCCACATAGCCGTTTTCGGGCAGCAGCCGCATCAGCGCCAGCGCCGTCATGCTCTTGCCGCAACCCGACTCACCCACCAGCGCGAAAGTCTCGCCGCGCTCGATGGCCAACCGCAGGCCGTCGATGGCGCGCACGAGGCCGGACTCGGACTCAAGCTCGACCTGCAGGTCACGAACTTCCAGACCTGTATTCATCTCGGAGCCTGTGCCACCAGATTCATGCCCAGCACCTGAGCGGCTCGGTTGAGCCTTCGGTCGAAACTCACGAAGCACAAGTCCTCGCCACCTGCCACCGCCACTTGCTGCGCCGAAGCCAGTTGCACCGCGTCGTAGCCCCTCAGCCCGAAAGTGTCAGCCAGATCACCGGCCATCTCCACCACGGGCTGCGTGACCTCGATGACACGCAGACGGCGCCAGTACGCCACCAAGTTGTCCCTCGCCATCGTCCAGTCCCCTTCATGCAGCAGCGTCAACTCGCGCTCGCGACGGGCCAGTGCCGCACGGGCCTCGGCATAGGTGATCCGACTCGTCATGGGCGCGACTGCACCGACCGCGGCCCAGACGTCGTCGCTGCCGGGTTCGCCGATCAGCAGCTTGACCAGCGCAGAGCTGTCCAGGTAAGGGATCAAGGACCGCGGTCCTCGATCACGGCCCGGGACAAGGTCGGCGCTCCCTGCGGCAGCAAGGGCGCGGGCCGACGCACCAGACCACCCGGGACGGGCGGCTCGCGCATCAAGCCGGCCGCCACCAACCGGCTGTCGAGCGAATCACCCGGGGCAGGCACCGGCACCAGAAGGGCCACGGGGCGCCGGTGCGAAGTGATGGTCACCTCTTGACCTTGCTGCGCCAGACGCACCATCGCCGAGAGCCGAGCCTTCATGTCGCGCAGAGACACTTCCATACCGAGACCTCTTTAAGCGAAAAAGCGATTCTGATTGTAGTCACATTTTGACAATCCGAGCTTTGACGGACCTCACCCTGAACACGCGCGCCCGCGGGTCGAAGGCGTCGCGCACGCCGTCGGCGAACAGGTTGGCCGCCAGCACCACGGTGACCATGAAGCCGAAGGCGGCGGCGAAGCTCCACCAGACCACGGGGTCGCGGCTCATCTCGTTGCGCGCCAGGTTGATCATGCCGCCGAAGCTGTTCATCGAAGGGTCCACGCCCACGCCCACGTAGGACAGCACGGCTTCGTACAGGATCAGCGAAGAGAATTCGAGCACCGTGACGATGAGCATCAGGTGCGCCACGTTGGGGAAGATGTGGCGCAGCATGATGCGGCCGTGGCCCACGCCGAAAGCCTGCGCCGCCTGCACGTATTCCAGTTCGCGCAGCTTGAGCGTTTCGCCGCGCAGCAGCCGGCACAGACCGGCCCAGCCGGTGAGGCCGAGCACGGCGCAGAGCAGGAAGAGCTTGAGGTCGGCGCGCTCGGCACCGGTCTCGAAGAGGTCGGGGTTCTTGTCCAGGAAGACCTGCACCATCAGCACACAGGCGGCGATGAGC
>JAABPT010000050.1 GCA_011391855.1 Burkholderiales bacterium | reverse complement strand
GGCGAGGGGGCCAGCCAAGGCCTCGCTCAGCGGGGCTTTGGCTTTTTCCCCCTGTGTTTCGCCAGCCACAGCGGCGTGCGCGAGCGCGGCACCCGGGTCACGAAGGCGTGTCGCGCGACGTGATAGCTGGAATCGAAGCCGTAGAAGTTGAGCTTCATGTGCTCCAGTTCCTCGGCGCGATAGGCGGCCAGGGGCTGGGCCGCTTCGTCGTCGGCGCGCCGCTGCGCCTTGGCGTTCAGCGTGGCCTCAAGACCGGGGTCGGCCGCCAGCGCTTGCGCGCGTGACGCGGCTGCGGCATGGAAGGCTGCGTGGTCGCCGTCCAGCGCGGCGTCCACCAGTCCGAGCGCTGCCGCCTGCACGGCGTTGACGGGCAGGCGGTTGTCCACGAGCCGGCGCGCGGCAACGGGTGCCACTCGGCGTGGCAGCAGGTAGGTCCAGTATTCCGAGCCGTAGAGGTTGCCCATGCCCTTGTAGTGCGGGTTGAGCAGCACGCCGCGGCGCGCCCACACATGGTCGGCGGCCAGGGCCAGGAAGCAGCCGCCAGCGCCGGCATTGCCGGCCAGCGCGGCCACGGTGAGCTGCTTGTCGGTGAGCAGGATCTCCAGCACCAGGTCGTTCATGGCGTTGATATTGCGCCACGACTCGTCGGCCGGCTGCGGATGGGCCTCGATCAGGTTGAGGTGGATGCCGTTGCTCCAGAAGTCGGGCCCGCCGGCCAGCACGATCACGTGTGTGGGCCGGGCCTTGGCCGCGCGCAGCGCGGCGGTGAGCGCCTGGCATTGCGTGGTGCCCATGGCGCCGTTGTGGAAGGGGAAGTGCAGCCAGCCGACGGCGCCCGTCTCTTCATAGCGAATCTCGCGCCAGGTCGGTGTGTCCACCACCGCGTCGGGGGCCAGCGGGCGCTCGGGCACGCCGGCCAGTCGTTCGCCCAGCACCAAGGTCGCGGGCAGCTTGAAGGTGGGATCGACGCCGTCGGCGCGCCGCAGGTGGGTGATCCATACCGCCGCGTCGCGGGTGGCGCGCAGGATGGCGCCTTGGCGCTGCGCGATCACGGTACCCGGTGCAGCGGCGGGTGGGCGTGGCCCGCCTTCCCGGTGCGCGCCGTGCAGGAAAACCGGCAGGCCCAGCACCTCATCCAGCACGCCGGGCGTTCCGTCGGCAGCGTGCAGCTTGCGCAGCACGCAAGCGGTGTCGTCGTGCGCCCAGTCGATGGCGCGGTCGGCCTGGTGCATCAGCGGCCGCACCATGGGTCGAATGAATGGCTGCGCCCGGCCGCGGTCCGAAACGGGCAGGGCGGCCTGCGCCTGCGGCTTCTCGCCCGCGGCCAGTCGCTGCAGCGCCAGCCGCACGGCTTGCACCGCGGCTTCGGTGACCTCGTGCCGGTACAGGCTGCTCTTGGTGGCCGAGCGCATGGCAAAGCCCACGCTCGCCCACACCGGCCCGGCGTCGAATTCGCCATTCGCCTCGATCACCGTCACACCCCAGTCGGCAACACCGTCCAGGATCGCCCAGTCCAGCGCCGAAGGCCCGCGGTCGCCCGCCGGGCCGGGGTGGACGACGAGGCAGCGGTGGCGCTGCCACACGCTGTCGGGGATGCGACGCTTGAGGAAGGGCGCCACGATCAGTTCCGGCTGCCACAACGCCACCGCCTCTTCGGTGACGCGGTCGTTGATATCGAATTCGACCGAGACCTCGTGACCTTCCTGCGTCAGTTCGTCGTACAGGCGCTGCGCGAGGCTGTTGAAGGAATGTGTGAGAAACAGGATGCGCATGCCGCCGGCCGCCGCCTCAGCAGATGCGCGGCAACTGCTCGCCCGTTAGCCAGTCCACGTTGCGCCGGCCGCCAAAGCGCGTGTCCATCTGCACGAAGTGGTGTGCGTCGGCGATGACCTCGCCGATGATCGCCGCGTCGGCCCCCAGCGGATGCGCGCGCATGGCCTCCAGCAGCCGTGCCGCGTCGGCCTCGGCGCAGATGGCGACGAGCTTGCCTTCGTTGGCCACGTACAGCGGGTCCAGGCCCAGCAATTCGCAGGCCGCGTCCACTTGCGGCCGCACCGGAATGTCGGCCTCGCGGATGAGCATGCCGCAACCCGACTGCCCGGCCAGTTCATTGAGCGTGGTGGCCAGGCCGCCGCGCGTGGGGTCGCGCAGGCAGTGGATGCCGGGCGCTGCCTGCACCATGGCCGCCACCAGACCGTGCAGCGCCGCCGTGTCGCTTTCGATGGTGGTCTCGAAGCTGAGGTTCTCGCGCAGCGACATGATCGCCACGCCGTGGTCGCCGACGGTACCGCTGACGAGGATGCGATCGCCCGGCCGCGCGCGGTCGCCGGAAATGTCCACGCCCGCCGGCACCACGCCCACGCCCGTGGTGGTGATGAAGACGCCGTCACCCTTGCCTTTTTCCACCACCTTGGTGTCGCCGGTGACCACCGGCACGCCGGCCTCGCGGGACGCCGCGGCCATCGACTCGACGATGCGCTTCAGGTCGGCCAGCGGGAAGCCTTCCTCCAGGATGAAGCTGGCCGCCAGGTACAGCGGCACCGCGCCCGACATGGCCACGTCGTTGACGGTGCCGTGCACCGACAGGCAGCCGATGTCGCCGCCGGGAAAGAACAGCGGCGAGACGACATGGCTGTCGGTGGCCATCACCAGGCGCCCGGGCGGCACGCTGAAGGCTGCCTGGTCGTTGGCCTGGCGCAGCCATTCGTTGTCGAAGGCGCGTTGGAACAGCTCGTCGATCAACTGCGCCATGGCCCGGCCGCCGCCGCCGTGCGACATGTCGACGACGCCGTGCTTGAAGTCGACCGGGCGGATGTAGTCCTTGCGTACGGTAGTCATGGCGCAATCATCGCAGCACGCCGGGCTGTCCGCGCCACCCATGAAAAAGCGCCCGCTGCGGGCGTTCGCGGCGGCTGCCGCGCCGGGCCGTGCGCCCGACGCGGCAACAGGCCGTCAAGGCCGCAACGCCTTCAGGATCTCGGGATCCTCTTCCTCGTCGGCCAGCACGGCATGGCAGGTACTGCACTTGGCGCCGATGCGCTTGCCGTCTTCGGTGGTGTGCTTCTTGTCGTGGCAGCGGAAGCAGCCCGGGGCATCGTCGCTGTGGCCGAGGTTGTTGATATGGGTGCCCCAGGTGACCTTCATCTTCGGGAAGACGTTCCACGAATAGATGTCTCCCAGCGCCGTGCCGGCGGCCTGTATTTCCGCGGCCTTGGACGTGGCCAGCTCGGCGTAGCTGGTCTTGTAGAAGTTCTGCACTTCGTTGGCGATGCCGACCTTGGCCTCTTCCTTCGACGCATACTGGCCTTCCTGCAACACGCGCAACGCTTCGCGCTTGATGAAGGGCAGGCTCTTGTCGATGCGGCCGTCTTCCATCGCGTTATTGATCTCCTTGTCGGCCGGGTAGAAGATGTGGGCCGGCCGGTTGTGGCAGTCCACGCAGTCCATGGTGCGCCACTCCACGGGCCCGTCGGGCGCGGCCTCGGTCTTGTAGACCTTCTTGCCCGCGGGGGTGGTCATTTCGATGTCGTAGACCTTCTGCCGGGTGCGGTCGGTGAGGTAGCGGATTTCCACGCCGCGGTCCACGTGCCAGTGGATGCCGGTGGAGGCGGTGCCCTGCTGGCCGCCGACCTTCATCACGAGCACGCTCTTGGTCTCGGTGTTGGTCTCGTCGTCGGCGAATTTGGTATTCACCTGCAGCTTGTCGCCCACGTGCTTGGTCGGCCAGTGGCACTGCTCACAGGTGTCGCGCGCCGGGCGCAGGTCGTGCACCGGGCTGGTGACGGGAGTGGGATACAGGTTGAAGGCCACCGACACCAGCTGCCACGAACCGGATATCTTGGACTTCACGAACCAGTCGGCACCCGCCCCGATATGGCAGTCGGCGCAGGTGATCTTGCTGTGCGGCGAGCGCTGGAACGCCACGTGCTCGGGCTCCATCACCGTGTGGCAGACGGTGCCGCAGAAGGCCACCGTTTCCATCTCCTTGATGCCCTTCACGGTGGCGCCGGCAATCAGCACCGTGCTGATCATGCCCACCAGCACGCTCACGATGAGCAAGCCGCGCGTGCGTTCGTTGTTCAGGTCGATGACGGGCAAGGCCCGGGGTGCGGTTTCGTGATGGGCCACCGCCGCGGCCTCTTGCCTGCGGCGCAGCCACACGCCCACGGGAACGAGCACCAGGCCGAAGGCAAACACCATCGGCAGCAGCATGTAGGTGATGATGCCCAGGTACGCCCCGCCGTCGAACCCGATCAGTTGCAGGCCGATCAGCAACACGATCATGACCAGCGCGACGAGCGCGATGATCGCCCCCACCAGACTGACCCAGTGGCGGGTGATGACCGAGACGAAGTTGTGAACCATTGCTGCTTGCTCCAGGGGGAAAGGGCGTCGCCGCCCGCCGTTATCGATTCAATGGGCCATCAATGGAAGCCGTGCGTGAGCAGCCCCCAGAAGATGAGGAAGGCGAGGATGACACCGATCGTCAGCGCCGTGAACCCGAAGATATACGCACGCCGCATCTCGGCAGCCGTGGGTGGCGGCACGATGCAGTCGTCGAGCTTGCCCTGCGCCACCAGGCGTTCGTACTCCATGGGCCGTTCGTCCTTGAAACGGTCCAGCGGCATGCTGCCAGTAAAGATGACCGGGTCCATCGGGAAGGCTTCGGGCCGCAGGTGGGTGTGGAAGAAGTGGAACAGGAAGATGAAGCCCGTGGCCAGCAGCGCTTCGTCGCTGTGCACGATATAGGCTGCGTTCAGCGCCCAGCCCGGCAGCACCATGGTGAAGGCGTTGGGGAACCACAGGATCAGGCCCGAGAAGCCGATGATCGCCACGCCCCAGAAGACCGCCAAATAGTCGAATTTCTCCCAGTAGGTGAAGCGGTCGAACTTGGGCCGCGGGCCGAGGTAGAAGAAGTACTTCATCATGCCGATGAAGTCGACCGCGTCGCGCGGTTGCGGCATCATCGAACGCGGCCCCCAGAAATAGCCTTTCTCGCTTTTCACGAACAGGCCGTGCACCAGCATGCCCAGGTGCCAGGCGAAGTAGCCGAAGGTCACGATGCCGGCCAGGCGGTGCAGGTAGCCCGCCGATTCAGCGCCGCCCAGCAGCGTCATCAAGTTGGGCGCCCAGGGCGCTTCGGCAAATTTCAGTGGCAAGCCGGTGGCGGCCAACAGCAGGAAGCTGGTCACGATGGCGATGTGCACCCCCATCTGCATGCCGCTGAAGCGGCGCACGTAGGGGCCGGGGCCACCATGGCTGAAGCTGAATTCGCCGCGCAGCTTGCCCACCAGTGCCCGCTGCATCCACAGCAGGCCGTGCAGGCCGAAGAAGCCGAACACGCCCACCAGCAGCGAGGTCATGCCCAGCCAGATCCAGTAGACAAAGGGGTTGCGCGTGGGGTCCGACGGGTTGGCGTGCGGGTCGAAGGTCAGGAACGAGGCGTTGACGTTTTCGTGGCAGGCGCCGCAGGTCGCGGCCAGGTTGTCGGCGTGCACGCTGGAGCGCGGGTCCGTCGTGGCCAGGTTGCGGTGCGGCGTGTGGCAGTCGGCGCAGTCCGCCGCTTCCTTGTTCTCCAGCGAGGTGGCCTTACCGTGGAAACTGCCGCGGAATGACGTGGAGTAGGCCTCGTGGCAATTGCCGCAACCGTCGGAAACCAAGTGCCGCGTGGCTGCGGCGCCCGGGTCCTTGATGGCGTGCGACTCGTGGCAGGTGGAACACACCGGCCCTTCGCGCCCGGCCGTGATCGCCGTGCCGTGCGAGCTTTCGTTGAAGTCCTTCAGCACGCCACTGTGGCAGCTGCCGCAGGTGGCGGGAATCTTCGTGTGATGGGTCGTCGCCGCCGGGTCGGTCTTGGCGTGGATATCGTGATTGCCGTGGCAACTGGAGCAGGAAGGCGAACTGCCCACCAGGCCGGCCTTGAGCAGCGCGCGGGCATGCTTGCTGCCTTCGTAGTTGGCCATCATGTCTTCGTGGCAGCCACCGCAGGTCTTGATCTGATTCACCGGCGACAGCGGCGACTCCGGGTCGCCGCCCTTGAATACCATGTGCAGGCTGCCGTGGCACGAAGTGCAGTCCTTGATGGCGCGCTCGCCCTGGGCGCGGCGGCCGTGGATGCTGCTGGCGATGGCCTTGAATTCGTCCTCGTGGCAGTCCTGGCACACCTGCGGCTTGACGGGACCGAGCGGGTTGCGCGGGTGGCGAATCTCCAGGGCGGCATCGTGGCAGTCGGCGCATTCGAGCTTGCGGTGTGCCGAGCGACCGAAGTGCAGGGCGGACACGGCCATCGACTTGCCGTCGTCGGTCTTCATCTCCGGGTCGTCGTGGCAGCTGAGGCACTTCTCAGACGTCACCTGCGGCTTGTCGGTCGCCGGCGCCTTCACCGCCGCTGGGGCCTGGGCCGCCGCCGGCGCAGCCAGGCCCGCCAATGCCAATGCCATGGCCATGGCCATGGCGGCCAGGGCCGCGCGAGCCCATCGGCCTGTCAGCCCACCGTTCCAGAGCGACCCCACGCTGCTCATGACCATTGCTCCATGCGACCCGCCAACGCGGCTGCCAAGCGGGCAGACCGGGCGTCCGGTCGATGAGGCATTTTCGACAGCGGGCCGGGCTGCCGTTTGACGTGAGGCAAGGTTTGGCTCCTGACGCGCGCCTGGAATCGACCTTTTCCGCGGCGTGCCGGCCCCGCGATACCCCAGGCCCTACACCCTACAACCGGACCGATGCGCCGGCTTCGGGCACGATGGCCACGGTCTTGAAGCGGCCGTAGCTGTAGTGCGCCGCACAGGCGCCTTCGGAGGACACCATGCACGACCCGATGGGATTCTCGGGCGTGCAGACGGTGCCGAATACCTTGCAGTCGGCCGGCTTCTTCACGCCGCGCAGGATGGCGCCGCATTCGCAGGCCTTGTTGTCGGGCACGGAACGGTAGGCGATGCCATAGCGCGCCTCGGCGTCGAAGGCTCTGTACGCCGGCTTGATGGCCAGCGCGCTGTAGGGCACCTCGCCGAGTCCTCGCCACTCGAAGCTGCGGCGCAGCTCGAACACTTCGGCCACCAGCGCCTTGGCCTTGGCATTGCCTTCGCGTGTGACGGCGCGGGTGAATTCGTTCTCGACCTCGGCGCGGCCGTCGTTCAATTGCCGCACCAGCATCAGGATGGCCTGCATCACGTCCAGCGGCTCGAAGCCGGCGATGACCACCGGCTTGGCATATTCCTCGGCGAAATATTCGTAGGGCTGGCTGCCGATCACCGTGGACACATGCGCCGGGCCGATGAAGCCGTCCAGCGGCACGGTGCCGTAGTCGCGCACTTCCTTCGATTCCAGGATGTGGCCGATGGCCGCCGGCGTGAGCACGTGGTTGCAGAAGACGCTGAAATTCTTCAGCTCCAGCGCCTGTGCCTGCAGAACCGCCACCGCCGTGGGCGGCGTGGTGGTCTCGAAGCCGATGGCAAAGAAAACCACCTCTCGGCCCGGGTTCTGTTGGGCGATGCGCACGGCGTCGGCGCTGGAATAGACCATGCGGATGTCGGCGCCGCGCGCCTTGGCCTTCAGCAGCGACAAGCCCTTGGACGCCGGCACGCGCACCGTGTCGGCGTAGGTGCACAGGATGAGGCCCGGGCGCGCGGCCAGTTCGATGGCGTTGTCGATGCGGCCGATGGGCAGCACGCACACGGGGCAACCGGGGCCGTGGATCATGTTCACGGCGCTGGGCAGCATGTCCTTCAGGCCGTAGCGCGAGATGGCGTGGGTGTGGCCGCCGCAGAATTCCATCAGGTTGTAGCGGCGGCCCGTTTCCGCCTCGCGCGCAATGGCAGCGGCGAGCTGGCGTGCCAGCCCGCCGTCGCGGAATTCGTCGATATATTTCATGTCACTGCGATCACTTCACTGCA
>JAABPT010000049.1 GCA_011391855.1 Burkholderiales bacterium | reverse complement strand
GCCAAGAGCCAGCAGCTCACGCGCGACATCTACGCCAACCTGACGCCCTGGCAGGTGACGCAGATCGCGCGCCACCCGCAGCGGCCGTACACGCTGGACTACGTCAACGAGATCTTCACCGAGTTCCAGGAACTGCATGGCGACCGCCATTACGCCGACGACCAGAGCATCGTCGGCGGCCTGGCGCGTTTCAATGGCCAGGCCTGCATGGTGCTGGGCCACCAGAAAGGCCGCGACACCAAGGAGCGCACGGCGCGCAATTTCGGCATGTCGCGCCCCGAGGGCTACCGCAAGGCGCTGCGCCTGATGAAGGTGGCCGAAAAATTCGGCCTGCCGGTGTTCACCTTCGTCGACACCCCGGGCGCCTACCCGGGCATCGGCGCCGAGGAGCGCGGCCAGTCCGAAGCCATCGGCCGCAATATCTTCGAGATGGCGCAGCTGGAGGTGCCCATCGTGAGCACCATCATAGGCGAGGGCGGCTCGGGCGGCGCGCTGGCCATCAGCGTGGCCGACCAGGTGCTGATGCTGCAGTTCTCGGTCTATTCGGTGATCTCGCCCGAGGGTTGCGCGTCCATCTTGTGGAAGACCGCGGAGCGGGCCAGCGATGCCGCCGAAGCGCTGGGCGTCACCGCGCACCGCCTGAAGGCGCTGGGCGTCATCGACAAGATCGTCAGCGAACCGGTGGGTGGCGCGCACCGCGACATCCCCTGGATGGCCGCGCAGTTGAAGCGCGGCCTGGCCGACGCGCTGCGTCAGACCGCAGACCTCAAGCCGAAGGAACTGCTGCAGCGTCGCTACGAACGGCTGCGCTCCTACGGCCGCTTCAGCGACACCAAGGAGCGCTGATGCGCGCCGCCGCCGGCCCGCGGCGGAGCGTTTGCTGATGGCCGCACTGCGGGTGGCGGTGGCGGCCAGCGGCGGTCGCGACTCGACCGCGCTTTTGCACTGCACCGCACGCGCCGCGGCTGCGCTGGGGGTCGAGGTGGTCGCGCTGCACGTGCACCACGGCCTGATGCCGCAGGCCGACGCCTGGCTGCGGCAGGTGCAGGCGCAGTGCCGGCGCTGGGGCGTGGCCTTCTCGAGCCGAACGCTGCAGACGCGCCCGCCACGCGGCGCCAGCGTCGAAGCCTGGGCGCGCGGCGAGCGCTACCGGGCTCTGGCCGAAATGGCGCAGGAGGCGCAATGTTCCATCGTGCTGCTGGCGCACCACCGCCGCGACCAGGCCGAGACCTGGCTGCTGCAAGCGCTGCGCGGTGGCGGTCCGGCCGGCCTGTCGGCCATGCCGCGCCAGGCGGAGCGGGAAGGCCTCGTCTGGGCACGGCCGTGGCTGGAGCAGCCGCGCGAGGCGATCGAAGCCTATGTGCGCCGTCATCGGCTCAAGCATGTCGAAGACGAGAGCAATGCTGAGTCGCGCTTTGCGCGCAGCCGCTTGCGCCGCGACATCTGGCCGGCACTGGTGCAGGCGTTCCCCGACGCCGAAATCTGCCTGACTCGGGCCGCGTCACGCGCGCAGGAGGCAGCCGCGCTGGCCGTGGAGGTGGCCGCGGCCGATCTGCCGGCAGTACGCCAGGGCTCGGCGCTGCGCGTGCCGCCCTGGATGGCGCTGCCGCCGGCGCGCCGCCGCAATGCCGTGCGCATCTGGCTCGCCGATGCACTGCAAGCGCCGGTGCCCGAGAGCCTGGTCGAGCGCCTATGCTCCGACCTGCCACAGCGACGCGCGGGCCGGTGGCCCGCGCCGCCGGCCGAGTTGCGGCTTTACCGCGGCCTGTTGACGGTGGCTGATGCTCCAGCCGAAGCTGCGCCGGCCAGCAAGGCCGGGGCGGCGGCCAAAACCGATCGCCGCCAGCCATTGGTCGTCGACCTGCATCGGCCCGGCAACTTCCGGCTCGCCCCTTGGGGTGGCTGCCTCGTGGTGCGCACCACCGAGACCGACGGTGCCCCAGCGGGCGTGCTGCGCCACGCGGTGGCGCGCGACCGCGAAGGCGGCGAGTCGTTTCGTGCCGCGCCTGGCGCAGCCGCCCGCAGTCTGAAGAAGCAATACCAGTCGCGGGGTGTGCCGGTGTGGGACCGCACCGGACCGCTGCTGTATACGGCCGCCGGTGAACTGCTGTTCGTGCCTGGCCTGGGGTTCGAAGGCGCGCTGCGCGCCCGGCCCGGCCAACCCCAGCTCAGCCTGACCTGGGTGCCGGACACACCGGCGCCAACAGCAGGAACAGGGCGCACGACGGGCCGCGCAACAAGGCGCACGACAGGCCGCGCGACAGGCCGTCGTCAGCCCGGCGGCTAAAATTACCGGCTTCGTCTGCACCGGCAGTCTGCCGTGCAGGCCCTGGTCCCAACCTCACGCACCATGGCATTGATCGTCCACAAATACGGCGGCACCTCGATGGGGTCCACCGAGCGCATCCGCAGCGTGGCCCAGCGCGTGGCCAAGTGGGCGCGCGCCGGCCACCAGATGGTGGTCGTGCCCTCGGCCATGAGCGGCGAGACCAACCGCCTGCTGGCCCTGGCCAAGGAGCTGATGGCCAACGCCAGCACGCCCGAGGCGCTGCGCGAACTCGACGCCGTGGCCGCTACCGGCGAACAGGTTTCGGTCGGCCTGCTGGCGCTGGCGCTGCAGGCTCAAGGCCTGCAGGCCGTCAGCTACGCCGGCTGGCAGGTGCCGATCCACACCGACACCGCCTACACCAAGGCCCGCATTTCCAGCATCGACGACCAGCGCGTGCGTGCCGACCTGGCTGCCGGCAAGGTGGTCGTCATCACCGGCTTCCAGGGCCTCGACCCGCAGGGCCATGTCACCACGCTGGGCCGCGGCGGCAGCGACACCTCGGCCGTGGCGGTGGCGGCGGCGCTGAAGGCCGACGAATGCCTGATCTACACCGACGTCGACGGTGTCTACACCACCGACCCGCGCATCGTGCCCGAGGCGCGACGGCTGACCACTATCAGCTTCGAGGAAATGCTGGAAATGGCCAGCCTGGGCAGCAAGGTGCTGCAGATCCGTTCGGTGGAATTCGCCGGCAAGTACCGCGTGCCGCTGCGTGTGCTGTCGAGCTTCACGCCCTGGGACATTCCGATCGACGAGGAAGCGCAATCGGGCACGCTCATCACCTTCGAGGAAGACGAAAAGATGGAACAAGCCGTGGTGGCCGGCATCGCGTTCAACCGCGACGAGGCCAAGATCAGCGTCATCGGCGTGCCCGACAAGCCCGGCATCGCGCACCAGATCCTGGGGCCGGTGGCGGAAGCCAATATCGACATCGACGTCATCATCCAGAACGTCTCGCACGACGGGCGGACGGACTTCTCGTTCACCGTGCCGCGCGGCGACTACGCGCGCACGATGGAGGTGCTGAAGGCCAAGGTGCAGCCGGCCATCGGCGCGGCCGAACTGCGCGGCGACCCCAAGATCTGCAAGGTGTCGATCGTGGGCATCGGCATGCGCAGCCACGTGGGCGTGGCAAGCAAGATGTTCCGCACGCTCAGTGAAGAGGGCATCAACATCCAGATGATCAGCACCAGCGAGATCAAGACCAGCGTCGTGATCGACGAGAAGTACATGGAACTGGCGGTGCGGGCGCTGCACAAGGCCTTCGACCTGGACCAGCCCGCCACCGAGGAGCACTGAAGACCGGCTAGAATCCGCTCTCTTCGCCGGAGTCGTGACCGAGTGGCCGAAGGTGCTCCCCTGCTAAGGGAGTATGCGCCAAAAGCGCATCGAGGGTTCGAATCCCTCCGACTCCGCCAGTGAACCCGCTACCCCTGTGAAGCCCCGCCTGGCGGGGCTTCGTTCATTCCCCCCGCCGCTTCGCGCGGCCGGCGCGGGGCGGAGTGCCGCATCGTGATTCAAGGCCGGCGTCCAACCCTGCCAGGTACAGGTCGATGGCCCGGCCGCCCACCGCGCGCAGCGCAAAGCCGTCGGGATCGAGCATCCAGTTCTGCAGCAACCCGTCCAGCAGGGCATGCAGTCCGATCGCCGCATGGCGTGGCGTCGGCTCGGCGGCGATAGCGCCACTGGCCCTTGCCTCGCGTAACAGGCGCTCCAATGCCGCGATGTGCTCGCGGCGCATCTGCAGGTGGCGGTCGCGCACGGCATTCAGTTCGTCCACGTACTCCACTTTCTGCGTCGCGATCTGGAAGACGCGCCGTACCTGCTCGTCCGCCGCAACGCGTTCCAGGATGCCCCGCAGGTGAGCCCGCAAGGTCTCCAGCGGGGGACTTGCCGCAGACGGCGTCATGCCGGCCGCCGCCTCCTCCATGGGCAGGCACACCCGCGACATCATCGCGTTGAAGAGGTCGCCCTTGTCCTTGAAGTGCCAGTAGACGGCGCCGCGGGTCACGCCGGCGGCCGCAGCGATATCCTGCAGCGAGGTGCCGGAAACGCCATGGGTCTGGAACAGGCGTTCGGCGGCATCCAGGATGCCTGAGCGGGTGGCGAGTGCCTCGGCCTTGGTCTTGCGCACCGGTTGGGTCTCGGGTTGCCGAAGAGTCGACTCAATATACATTCTAGACTGTATGTATACTTCCGGTCTTCCCATTTGCATCCCCGCGCCTGGGCGTCCTCTGGCGCAGGATGGCCACTCCTCTTGCATTCGCATCTACGAGGTCGACCTCCGTGACACCACGCCACTCCCGCTTCACCTGCCAGCGCCGGTCGGCCTGGCTTCCGGTTCTGCTGGCCCTGGCCTTCCTGTCCGGCTGCGGTGACCGCGGTGCCGCGCCCGGTGCCGCCCCCGGTGGCGCCCCGGCGGGCGGGGGCATGCCGCCGCCACCGCCGGTGGGCGTGATCACGGTCCAGCCCCAGGTCGTGGCGCTGCAGTCCGAATTGCCGGGTCGCGTGGAGCCGGTGCGCGTGGCGCAGGTGCGCGCGCGCGTCAATGGCGTCGTGCTCAAACGCCAGTTCGTCGAGGGCAGCGAGGTGCGCGCCGGCCAGCCCTTGTTCCTGGTCGACCCCGCGCCCTACCAGGCCGCATTGGACGCCGCCAGCGCGCAACTGGCGCGCGCGCAGGCTCAACTGGCGCAGGCCAAGGCCACCGCCGACCGCTACCAGCCTTTGGCCGAGGCCAAGGCCATCAGCCAGCAGGACTATGTCGTTGCCCGCGCCACCCAGGCAGCGGCCGAGGCCGACGCGGCCGCGGGACGCGCCGCCGTGCAGAGCGCACGCATCAACCTCGGCTACACGCAGGTGACAGCGCCGATTGCCGGGCGCGTGGGCCGCGCGCTGGTCACCGAGGGCGCGCTGGTGAGCGCTGCCGAGGCCACGCAGCTGGCGCTCATCCAGCAGACCCGCACCGTGTACGTGAACTTCACCCAGTCCAGCGCCGAGGTGCTGCGCCTGCGCCGGGCCGTCGCAGCCAATCAATTGCGCCAGGCCGGGGGCGACGTGACCCGCGTGCGCGTGGTGCTGGAAGATGGCAGCGAACTGCCGCAGGCCGGCCGACTGCTGTTCAGCGACCTGTCGGTGGACGGCAGTTCAGGCCAGGTGACGCTGCGCGCCGAGGTGCCCAACGCCGACGGTCTGCTGCTGCCCGGCCAGTACGTGCGCGTGCGCCTGAGCCAGGCCGAACTGCCCGCCGGCATCCTGGTCCCACAGCAGGCGGTGACGCGCTCGGCCCAGGGCGACACGGTGCTCGTCGTGGGCGAGGGCAACAAGCCCATGCCGCGGCCGGTGCAAGTGAGTTCGGCGCAAGGCGGGCAGTGGGTCGTGACCAGCGGCCTGCAGGCCGGGGAGCGCGTCGTCGTCGACGGCTTCCAGAAGATGTTCGTGCCCGGCGCACCTGTCACGCCGGTGCCCTGGGCGCCGCCAGGTGCCGCGCCGGCCGGTTCGGCGCCTGCGCTGCCGGCCTCCGCCGCCTCGGCGCCCCGATAGGCGGGGCGCGGTATGGCCCAATTCTTCATCGACCGGCCCATCTTCGCGTGGGTCATCGCCCTGTTCGTGCTGGTGCTGGGCAGCGTGGCCGTGACGCAGTTGCCGGTGTCGCAATACCCGCCGGTGGCGCCGCCGTCCATCGTCGTCTCGGCCGGCTACCCCGGCGCTTCGGCGCAGACGCTGGAAGACAGCGTCCTGGCGGTCATCGAGCGCGAAATGAACGGCGCTCCGGGCCTGATCTACATGGAATCGGTGGCGCAGGCCGACGGTACGGGCAATATCACGCTCAGCTTCCAGGCCGGCACCAATGCCGACCTGGCGCAGGTGGAGGTGCAGAACCGGCTGGCGCGGGCCACACCGCGGCTGCCGGCGGCCGTGGCGCTGCAGGGCGTGCGCGTGGACAAGGCGCGCAGCAATTTCCTGCTCTTCACCATCCTGTCGTCCAGCAATCCCGACATCGATCCCATCGCGCTGGGTGACTACGCGGCGCGCAACGTGCTGCCCGAATTGCAGCGCGTGCCGGGGGTCGGTCAGGCGCAGCTCTTCGGTACCGAACGGGCCATGCGCGTGTGGATCGACCCCGCCAAGCTGCTGGGCTACCAGCTGTCCACGTCCGACGTGGTGGCGGCGATCCGGGCACAGAACGCGCAGGTCTCGGCCGGTGCCATCGGCGAACTGCCGAACGTGGCCGGGCAGGGCATCTCGGCCACGGTGGTGGTGCGTGGCCAGCTCAGCACGGTGGAACAGTTCGGCCGCATTGCGCTGCGCGCCAACCCCGACGGCTCCACCGTGCGCCTGGCCGACGTGGCGCGCATCGAGCTCGGCGCCCAGGGTTATGCCACCTCGGCGCGGCTGAACGGCAACCCTTCCACCGGCATCGGCGTGCAGCTTTCGCCCACCGGCAATGCGCTGGCCACGGCGGCGGCCGTGCGCGCCAAGATGGACGAGCTGCAGCGGTTTTTCCCGTCGGGTGTGAGCTACGCCATCCCGTACGACAGTTCGCGCTTCGTCAAGATCTCCATCACGCAGGTGGCGGTGACGCTGGTCGAAGCGGTGGTGCTGGTGTTCCTGGTGATGTACCTGTTCCTGCAGAACTTCCGCTACACCGTCATCCCCACCATCGTGGTGCCGGTGGCGCTGCTGGGCACCTTCGCAGTGCTGCTGGCCCTGGGCTTCTCGATCAACGTGCTCACCATGTTCGGCATGGTGCTGGTGATCGGCATCGTGGTCGACGACGCCATCGTGGTGGTGGAGAACGTCGAGCGCATCATGAGTGAGGAAGGCCTGCCGCCGCGCGAGGCCACGCGCAAGGCCATGGGCCAGATCCAGGGCGCCATCATCGGCATCACGGTGGTGCTGATCGCGGTGTTCGTGCCGCTGGCCTTCTTTGCCGGTTCAGTGGGCAATATCTACCGCCAGTTTGCCGCCGTGATGGTGGCGTCGATCGGCTTTTCGGCCTTCATGGCGCTGTCGCTCACGCCGGCGCTGTGCGCCACGCTGCTGCAGCAGGTACAGGCCGGGCACCATGTGGAAAAGCGCGGCTTCTTCGGCTGGTTCAACCGCTTCTTCAAGCGCCGCACGCAGCACTACGAGAGCGTGCTCTCGGGCATGGTGCGCAAGACCGGCCGCTACCTCGTCATCTACGGCGTCATCGTCGGCGTGGTGGGCTGGGTCTACCTGCGCCTGCCCACGTCGTTCCTGCCGGCCGAGGACCAGGGCAACCTGATCGTCAACGTGCAGTTGCCACCCGGCGCCACGCAGGAACGCACGCGCGCCGTGATGGAGCAGGTGGAAGGCTTCATGCTCAAGCAGCCCGAAGTGCAGGGCATGGTGGGTGTGCTCGGTTTCAGCTTCTCGGGGCTGGGGCAGAACGCCGCGCTGGCCTTCGTCACGCTGAAGGACTGGGACCAGCGCCCGAACCCAGAGAATTCGGCGCAGGCATTGGCCGGCCGCGCCTTTGGCGCGCTGATGGGCATCCGCGACGCCTTCATCTTTCCGCTGAGCCCGCCGCCGATTCCCGAGCT
>JAABPT010000048.1 GCA_011391855.1 Burkholderiales bacterium | reverse complement strand
GGTGCGAGGGCGCGGCGCCGTCGTGGAATTCGAAGTCGCCGCGGAACATCGTCAGCAGGTGCTCTTCCAGGCCCATCATCAGCGGATGCACCCAGGTGTCGAAGAGCACGTTCGCACCCTCGAAACCCATCTGCGGCGAATGACGCGCCGGAAAATCCTGCACGTGCATCGGCGCCGAGATCACGGCGCAGGGGATGCCCAGGCGCTTGGCGATGTGGCGCTCCATCTGCGTGCCCAGCACCAGTTCGGGCTGCAGTTCGGCGACACGCGCTTCGACGTCCAGGTAGTCGTCGGTGATCAGCGCCTCGCAGCCGTAGAGCTTGGCGGCATCGCGCACGTCGCGCGCGAATTCGCGGCTGTAGGTGCCGATGCCCACCACCTGAAAGCCCAGTTCCTTCGCCGCAACGCGCGCCGCGGCCACCGCATGCGTGGCATCGCCGAAGACGAAGACGCGCTTGCCGGTGAGGTAGGTGGAATCGACCGACTTCGCATACCAGGCCGAGCGTGAACGCGGGTCGTCGAGCAGCGGCTGCGCATCGACACCGGCCAGCGTCGCCACCTCCCTGATGAAGTCGCGCGTGGCGCCCACGCCGATGGGCACCGTCTTCACCACCGGCTGGCCGAAGCTGCGTTGCAGCCACTGTGCGGCCGGCATCGCCACTTCAGGGTACAGCGCGACGTTGAAGTCGGCGTCGCCCAGGCGCTGCAGGTCGGCGGGCGTGGCATTCAGCGGCGCCACGACATTGATGTCCACACCGATGCGGGCCAAGAGGTCCGTCACCTCGCGCAGGTCGTCGCGGTGGCGGAAACCCAACGCGGTGGGCCCGAGCACGTTGCAGCGGGCGCGCTGTCCTTGCGGGCGTTCGCGTTTCGTGCCGGGCGTCGGGATGAGAGGCGTGCACAGCGCACGCACCAACTGGTAGAAGGTCTCGGCCGCGCCCCAGTTTTCCTTGCGCTGGTAGGCCGGCAGTTCCAGCGCCACCACCGGCACCGGCAGGTTCAGCGCCGCGGCCAGGCCGCCGGGGTCGTCCTGGATCAGTTCGGCGGTGCACGAAGCACCCACGATCATGGCTTGCGGCTGGAAGCGCTCGTAAGCCTCGCGCGCCGCGGTCTTGAAGAGTTCGGCCGTATCGCCGCCCAGATCGCGCGCCTGGAAGGTGGTGTAGGTCACCGGCGGACGGCGGTCGCGCCGCTCGATCATCGTGAACAGCAGATCGGCGTAGGTGTCGCCCTGCGGCGCGTGCAGCACGTAGTGCAGCCCGCGCATGGCGGTGGCGATGCGCATGGCGCCGATATGCGGCGGGCCTTCGTAGGTCCAGAGCGTGAGTTGCATGGTCAGGCGGCCAGCAACTGACGCCGCCGAAGCGGTCGCGCAAAGAGTTCGGCCAAGTCGCCAGCCTGCTCGTAGCCGTGGATGGGGCTGAAAACGAGCTCGATCGCCCACTTGGTGGTCAGCCCTTCGGCTTCCAGCGGATTCGCCAGTCCCAGCCCGCAGATGACGATATCGGGGCGGGCCGCGCGGCAACGGTCGAGCTGCTTGTCGACATGCTGGCCCTCGCTCAAGCTCGTGCCGGCCGGCAGCCACGCCAGTTCGTCGGCCATGTGCTCGCGGTGCAAGTAGGGTGTGCCGACTTCGGTGAGCTGCATGCCGAGCTCGCGCACCAGGAAACGCGCCAGCGGAATCTCGAGCTGCGAATCGGGGAAAAAGAAAACGCTCTTGCCTTCGAGCGCGATGCGCTGGCGGGCCAGCGCGGCCTGCGCGCGCTGGCGCGGTGCGGTGGTGACCTCGGCCACCTTCGCCGCGGCGATGCCGAAAGCCGCCGCGGCGGCTTCGAACCAGCGTGTCGTGCCTTCGGCGCCCAGCGGAAACGGCGCGGCGACGCGACGCGCGCCGCGTGCCTCCAGCGCCCGCGCGGTATCGGCCAGGAAGGGTTGTGCCAGGATGAAATGCGTGCCCGGGCCGACGGCCGGCATGGCGCTGCTCAGCCGCGCCGGCAGGAAAGCCACGCGCGGCACGCCGATTTGCGCGAAGAGCCGCGAAAACTGGTCTTCGACGATATCGGCCAGCGCACCGACGACCACCAGCGAAGCCTCGGCACCATCCGCGAGCGCTGGCAGCCCCGGCACCAGCGCTGCCAGGCAGGCGTCCTCGCCCTGCGTGAACGTGGTCTCGATGCCGCTGCCCGAATAGTTGAGCACCCTCACCTGCGGTGCAAAGCGCTGGCTCAGCCGGGCGGCGGCGCGCGACAGGTCCAGTTTGATGACCTCGGATGGGCAGGAACCCACCAGGAACAGCATGCGGATGTCGCTGCGGCGCTCGAGCAACCGCGTCACCACGCGGTCGAGTTCGTCCTGCGCATCGGCCAGGCCAGCCAGGTCGCGCTCGTCGATGATGGCGGTGGCGAAGCGCGGCTCGGCGAAGATCATCACCCCGGCCGCGGACTGGATGAGGTGGGCGCAGGTGCGCGAGCCGACGACGAGGAAGAACGCGTCCTGGATCTTGCGGTGCAGCCAGACGATGCCGGTGAGGCCGCAGAACACCTCGCGCTGGCCGCGCTCGCGCAGCACAGGGGCGTTGCTGCAGTCGCCGGCCGCCGCCTGCAGCGGGATCACGGCGCCGTTCATGCCGCCACTCCGGCCGCGGGCGCGGCACGCCGGCCGGCTTCGTCCAGCCGCGCCGCGCGCAGCTTCAATATGAACTGCGTGGCGTTGATCACATAGCTGGCGTAGGCCGCCAGCGCCAGCCCCATCAGCGCCCGCGCGTCCAGCGCACCGGTGGCCAGCGCCACCAGGTAGGCCGTATGCAGCGCCAGCACCCCCATGCTGAACACGTCTTCCCAAAAGAAGGCCGGCGCGAACAGCCAGCGGCCGAAGACCACCTTCTCCCAGATGCAGCCGGTGACCATGATCGTGTACAGGGTGAGCGTCTTGATGACCACCGAAGCGGTGGCGATTTCGTAGCCCTGCCCCGTGGCCAGCCAGCGCAGCACCAGCGCCAGGCTCACCAGGAAAACGACGAACTGCACCGGCGCCAGCACACCCTGCACCAGCGTCCACACCGAACGGTCGCGGCGCTGCCGCTCGGCGGGCGTGTACAGCGGCGGGCGTGTCGTCTTCAGCGGCGCGGCGGCGGCCGCTGACTGCCTGCCGTCCATCTGCCGCGTGCCCTGGGTTCGATCCATGGCGGCGAGACTAGAGCTTCGGATTCGATGTGTCAATCGAGACTGACGTAATTTCTGGTTGACACTTTGAGGACGCGATCCGATGATCCGCCTGCCCGGCACACGCCGCCGCCTGAACCGCCCCACGAGGCGCCCGAAGGAGACCCGATGCCCCCGAACAGAGCGCCGGCCGCAATGGTGAAAACACCGATGCACCCGGTTTTGACGGCGCTTGGGTCGGGGTGTAAAAGCTGTGCCGGTGCGCTCGCGGCGCCAACCGATACGGATCACGCCCCCCGGGGCGGGCGTTTGCGGCGCGGGCCCATCGGAGCTGCTTTCTTCGCTCTCGTCGGGGTCGCCACTGCGGAGCGCAGGGCCTCGAGCCAGCGGGTTGGCTTTGTGATGCCGGCAACCGCGGGAGACATCGATGCGAGGTAATTCACCTCAGGGTTCATTGGCGCACGACTGCGTGGACGACCCGACCGCCTGGGCCGATGCTGCCGGCGACAGGGTCTGGCCGGGCATGGAGCCCGCCATGAGTGCCGCCAAGGACCGGCTCTTCCGCCTGGCGCGCGCGATCGAATCCGACGTCATCCCGCGCCTGGTGCAGGCGCACCGCGCCACCGAAACGCTGCGCCCCTTGGCACCCAAGCCCACCGGGGCCGACGTGCAAGCTTTCGTGGCCGACATCGTGGGCGACCGCGATGAGGCCGTGGCCGCCACGCTGGACCGCATGCGCCAGCGCGGCCTGCCGGTCGAAACGCTGTACCTGGACCTGCTGGCTCCGGCCGCCCGCCACCTGGGCGAGATGTGGAACGACGACGAGTGCGACTTCGCCACCGTCACCGTGGCGCTGGGCCGGCTGCAGTGCCTGCTGCGCGAACTGAGCCCGGCCTTCGGCACCGAGGTGGCCCACCCGCCCAACGGCCGCCGCGCGCTGTTTGCCCAGCCGCGCGAAGAACAGCACAGCTTCGGGCTGTCGATGGTGGCCGAGTTCTTCCGCCGCGACGGCTGGGAAGTGATTGGCGGTGTCGGCGGCGCGGTGGACGACCCGGGGGCGCGCACGCGCCAGGAGTGGGTCGACGTGGTGGGGTTTTCCATCGGCAGCGAATTTCGGCTGGAATGGCTGCGCTCTAGAATAGAAGCCGTGCGCGAATCCTCGCGCAACCGTTCCATCGTCGTCCTGTGCGGCGGACCGATCTTCACGCTGCACCCGCAATGGTTGACTCATGTCGGCGCCGACGCCACGGCCCTGGACGGCCGCGAGGCCCCGAACGTGGCCGACCGTCTGTTGGCCGCGGGAGCCCGCCGGCGCTAGGCGCGCCTGCTCTCGCTAGGCTCCCTCAGGGCTCGACCCTTTCGTCCACTCACCGACACCCACCGGCCCCGCACTGATGCCACGCGCCCCCACCGGCCAGCCCGCTCTCGGCGAGCTCGACGCCAAGACGGCCGCGCGGCTGGTTGGTGCGTCCAGCGATATCGCGCTGGTGCTCGACGACCAGGGCACCATCGTCGAGGTGATGTCGCAGAACGCCGAGCTCGGCTCCCGCGGCACGCAGTCCTGGCTGGGCCGTCCCTGGGTGCAGACGGTGACGACCGAAAGCCGCCAGAAGGTCGAGGCCCTGCTGCGCGACGCGCAGTCGGCCGCCGACGCCACCGCGCGCTGGCGCCAAGTCAACCACCCGGTGCAGGACGGCGACGACCTGCCGCTGCTGTATTCGGCGGTGCGCCTGAGCGACCACCCGGACCGTCACGCCAAGGGCTGCATCGTCGCCTTCGGCCGCGACCTGCGCGCCATGGTGGCGCTGCAGCGACGGCTGGTCGACGCGCAGCAGACGATGGAGCGCGACTACTGGCGCTTCCGCGAGGCCGAGACCCGCTACCGCCACCTTTTCGAGACCTCGTCGGAAGCGGTGCTCATCGTCGACGGCCTCACGCAGAAGGTGCTGGAAGCCAACCCCGTGGCGCGCACGCTGTGCACCGGCACGCGCGCCAAGCTGGTGGGCGCCACGCTGTCGACGCTGTTCGACGCCGGCCATGCCGAACGGCTGCAGAACCTGCTGGCCGCAGCGCGGTCGGTGGGGCGCCAGGACCCCATCCGCGCCAGGCTGGCCAGCGGCAACGAGGTCACGGTATCGGCCTCGGTCTTCAGGCAGGACGAGGCCGCTTTCGTACTGGTGCGCCTGGCACCCGTGCGCAACGAACCGGCTGGCGTCAAGCCGGGCCTGCGTGGCCGCGCCGCCCAGGCAGCACAGGCCGCTCAGGCTGCACATGGCGCACATGGCGCACATGGCGCACATGGTGATGGGCCGGTGGACGAGGCCATGCTGCGCGCCTTCATGCAGAGTTCGCCCGACGGGCTGGTGTTCTCCGACCCCGCCGGCAAGGTGATCGCCGCCAACCGCGCCTTCCTGAGCCTGGCCCAGCTCAGCGCCGAGGAGCAGGCGCGCGGGCAGGCGCTCGACCGCTGGGTCGGCCGCACCGGCATCGAACTCGGCGTGCTCATCACCAACCTGCGCCAGCGCGGCACCGTGGGCCTGTTCATCACCAGCATGCGCGGCGAATACGGCGGCAATACCGAGGTCGAGATCTCGGCCGCGGTGCTCAACGCCGGCGGCCACACGATGATGGCCTTCGCGCTGCGCGATATCGAACGCCGGCTCAAGCCGGACACCCCCACTGGCGCGCTGGCCATGCCGCGCTCGGTGAGTGAGTTGACCGAACTGGTGGGCCGCACGCCGCTGAAGGACATCGTCTCCGAAACCACCGACCTCATCGAGCAGCTCTGCATCGAGACGGCGCTGGAGATGACGCACGACAACCGCGCTTCGGCGGCGCTGTTGCTGGGGCTGTCGCGCCAGAGCTTGTACGTCAAGCTGCGCCGCTACGGCCTGGGCAGCCTGGGCAACGACGAGGAAGGTTGACGTTGGCGCCGGCGGCACCGGGCCGGCAATGCCTCGCCGTAGTGTAAACATAGATTGACGTTTGAAAGTGTCATGTGCAATAGTCGCTCATGGCACTTCCGGCACTTCCGGCATTTCCGGCATCTCCGGCTCTTCCAGCGCCCTCGGCGGTTGCCGAACTCCTGAAGCCGATCACCTGGTTTCCGCCCATGTGGGCGTTTGCCTGCGGCGTGGTCGCTTCGGGCGCCGCCGTCACCGAGCACTGGCCGCTGGTGCTGATCGGCGTGCTGCTCGCCGGGCCGCTGGTGTGTGCCACCAGCCAGGCCGTCAACGACTGGTTCGACCGCGAGGTCGACGCCATCAACGAGCCCCAGCGCCCCATTCCTTCCGGCCGCATGCCGGGACGCTGGGGCTTGTATATCGCGGTGGCGTGGACTGTGCTTTCGCTGCTGGTGGCGCTGGCGCTCGGCCCCTGGGGCTTCGGCGCCGCCGCCGTGGGCCTGCTGCTGGCCTGGGCCTACAGCGCGCCGCCGGTGCGGCTGAAGGTCAACGGCTGGTGGGGCAATGCCGCCTGTGGCATCAGCTACGAAGGTCTGGCCTGGGTCACCGGCGCGGCGGTGATGGCCGGCGGCGCCATGCCGGGCGGACATTCGCTGGCGCTGGCCGCGCTGTACAGTCTGGGCGCGCACGGCATCATGACGCTGAACGATTTCAAGTCGGTGCAGGGTGACCGCCAGATGGGTATCGGCTCGCTGCCGGTGCGCCTGGGCGTGAACCGTGCGGCGCGCACCGCCTGCTGGATGATGGCTGCGCCGCAAGCGGTGGTGATCGTGCTGCTGGTGCTGTGGGGCTCACCCTGGCACGCGGCGGCGGTGGCCGCCCTGCTGTTGGCGCAAGCCGTGCTGATGGCCTGGTTCACGCGTCAGCCCGTGCAGCGCGCGCTCTTCTACAGCGGCTTCGGTGTGCCACTGTTCGTGGCCGGCATGATGGTCAGCGCCTTTGCCCTGCGTTCGGCGGTGGTGGCATGAAGCCAGCCACCGACTTCGGCTGGTTTTCCATCTTCCGCCTGGGCCTGGTGCAGGCCATGCTGGGCGCGGTGGTGGTACTCACCACCTCCACGCTCAACCGCGTGATGGTGGTGGAACTGGCGCTGCCGGCGCTGCTGCCGGGGCTGCTGGTGGCGCTGCACTATGCCGTGCAGACTTCGCGGCCGCGCATGGGTTTCGGTTCCGACATCGGCGGCCGGCGCACGTCGTGGATCATCGGCGGCATGGTCGTGCTGGCGCTGGGCGGCCTGGGTGGTGCGGTGGCCACGGCCTGGATGGCCAGCGACCGCACGGCGGGCATCGCGCTGGCGGTGCTGTCGTTCACGCTGGTCGGCCTGGGGGTCAGCGCCGGTGGCACGTCGCTGCTGGTGCTGCTGGCCAAGCGCGTGGACGACTCGCGGCGCGCACCGGCGGCCACGCTGGTGTGGGTGATGATGATCGTCGGCTTCGCTGTCACCGCCGGCCTGGCCGGGCGCTGGCTGGACCCGTATTCGCCCGGAAGGCTGGTGTGGGTCTCGGCGGTGGTCTCGGGCGTGGCGGTGCTGGTCACGCTGGCGGCGTTGGCGGGTATCGAGGGCCGGGGCGATGCAGGCGCAGCGGCAGCGGCGGCCAAGCCGCAGGCCGAGCCGTTCCGCCAGGCCCTGGCCCAGGTCTGGCACGAACCCGAGGCGCGGCGCTTCACGATCTTCGTCTTCGTCGCCATGCTGGCGTACAGCACGCAGGACCTGATCCTGGAGCCCTTCGCCGGTTCGGTCTTCGCCTTCACGCCGGGCGAGTCGACGCAGCTTTCGGGCCTGCAGCACG
>JAABPT010000047.1 GCA_011391855.1 Burkholderiales bacterium | reverse complement strand
GCAGCTTCACGAGCACCGGCTGGCCGTCGCGCAGTTCGTACTTCAGCCCGCCGCTGGAGCCCACCACCTGCTCGGGCGGGACGCCGTACACGCGCTCCGTCCACGGCCGCATGAACTCGATGCCGCCGCCCGAGACGATGAAGGTCTTGAAGCCGTTGTCGCGCAGGTAGGCCAGCAGTTCCTTCATCGGCTGGAACGTCATGTCGGTCAGCAACCGGCCGGTCTTGGGGTGGCGCGCGGTGGCGATCCAGTCGCTGACTGACTTGTCGAATTCCGCTGTCGTCATGCCGGCGTGGGCGGCTGCCATCAGCGCCGCCAATCCCTTCTCGCCGGACGCCGCCACGGCCTTCAGATCGCCCTTGATGAGCGAAGCAAAGGGCTCCTTCGTTTTCCACGCCGGGTTCTTCGGCGCCAGCGCGACGACGCGGTCACGCACGAACATGGCCTGAAAATAGACCGGCTGCTCGGACCACAGCGTGCCGTCGTTGTCGAACACGGCAATGCGCTCGGCGGGCGGCACGAAGTCCTTGCCGCCGGGCTCGGTGACCGCCTTGACGAAGGCAAGGATGCGCGCCTTGGCGGCGCCGTCGTTCCAGGAGGGCAACAGATCTACGCCCTGCGCCTGCGCCTGCGACAAGGCCAGCAGGCAGCCGATGGCTGTGGCCGCCAGGCCGCGAAGGGATGGGAACAACCGCATTGTCGGACTCCTCAAAACAAGACGGGCCGCCTTCGCAGTGCGAAAACGACCCGCTCGTACGGATGGCTTGGCGTAACGACGGGCGTCAGTTCCTCTGCGGCTTCGTCACCGACTCCATCACTCGGTCGAGGTTGAAGCTGCCGGGCTTTTGCCGCGGCGGAAATTCCTTGAAGCTCTGCAGCCACTGGCCCACGTAGGCGGCTGCCGGCGCAATCATGAACATGCGCTCGTTGTACCACTGGTTGAACCCATAGCCCTCGTACTCGGCGCGCTCGAACGGGTCGCTGCGCAAGTTGGTGATCAGCGGGGCACGCAGTTCCTGGAAGGGCGTCGTCCAAACGTGGAGGCCGTGGGCGTTCTGCCTCAGGAACGTGACCTTCCACTGCTCGTAGCGGATGGCGGCCACGCTGCCGTCGTCGGTCCAGTACAGGAACTCCTTGCGTGGCCAGGCGGCTTCGCCTCTCAAGGCCGGGCCCAGGTCGTAACCATCGAGATGCACCTTGTAGGTTGCGCCACCGACCGCCCGGCCCTTGAGCAGATCTTGCTTGACCGTCTTGTCACCTGCGGCCGCGAGCAACGTGGTCAGCATGTCCTCATGCGCGCCGATGTCATTGACGATGGTGCCGGGTTTGATGGTGCCAGGCCACTTGATCAGCGTCGGCACGCGGTAGCCGCCTTCCCAGTTGGTGTTCTTCTCGCCACGGAACATGGTGGTGCCGCCATCGGGCCAGCTCATCGACTCGGCGCCGTTGTCGGTCGAGTACATGACGATGGTGTTCTCGTCGAGCCCCAGTTCCTTCAGCTTGGCCAGCACCAGGCCGACATGACCATCGTGTTCGACCATGCCGTCGGGGTAGATCCCAAGACCGGTCTTGCCGACGGACTCCTTCTTCAGGTGGGTGAAGACGTGCATGCGCGTGGAGTTCCACCACAGGAAGAACGGCTTGTCGGCCTTCTTGGCGCGCTCCATGAAGTCGAGCGCTTTGGCGTTGACCTCTTCGTCGATGGTCTCCATGCGCTTCTTCGTCAGCGGGCCGGTGTCGGTGATCGTGCCGCCGGCAAAGCTGTGGATCACGCCGCGCGGGCCGAACTTCTTCTTGAACTCGGGGTTCTTCGGGTAGTCGGGGTTCTCGGGCTCTTCCTCGGCATTCAAGTGGTACAGGTTGCCGAAGAACTCGTCGAAACCGTGCGCCGTAGGCAGCATCTCGTCGCGGTCGCCGAGGTGGTTCTTGCCGAACTGGCCCGTCATGTAGCCGCGCGCCTTGAGCAGCGTGGCGATCGTCGGGTCTTCCTTCTTCATGCCTTCGGGCGCGCCCGGCAGGCCGACCTTGGTGAGGCCGGTGCGGATGGGCGACTGCCCGGTGATGAAGGCAGCACGGCCGGCGGTGCAGCTCTGCTGGCCGTACCAGTCGGTGAACAGCGCGCCCTCCTTGGCAATGCGGTCGATGTTCGGCGTCTTGTAGCCCATCACGCCCTGGTTGTAGGCGCTGAGATTGAAGCCGCCGATGTCGTCACCCCAGATGATCAGGATATTCGGCGCCTTCTGGGCGTGCGCGAAGCCGGCCAGACCCATGAGCCATGCAAACAGCATCGCCCCGATCCGTGCCTTGTACAGACATTCCATGTAGATTCCCCTTTGCAAGATTTGCACGTTTGTATTGAGATCGGGCAACGAAAGGAAAACCGCTCGACACCCGGCCCGGTGACAGGTTTGGCGGGAGCATTGTTGTGCAATTCAGCCCGCTTTGCCATTTCTTTGAAGCAACAGCAAGCACCACCACGCATTGCAACGCCGTTGCCAATCCACGGTCTTCACTTGCATGTAACGCTCCAGAATGGATGTTCAGTTGACTATGAACTGAACCATCCGAGTCAACTGATGTTCGGTGGTGGTGGCACGCGGCTTGTCCACACGGCTCAACAGCCGCCAGAAGAACGCTTCGAGCGCAGAGTCGCTGTGCAACAGGGGCATCGCGGCCCGGGGGCAATGTTCGCTGCCGCAGTTCTGCTGCGAAACCGGGATTCGTCGGTGCGTCACAACGGCCCGCTCGCTGATCTGCTGATGGGCGCCGGCACCATCGTCAGCTGCAGCAGGCCGAGTCCCCGCTGTTTCATCGCTCGCCGGGTCTGGCCCAACGAGGCGTCGAGCAGCTGCACCCGCGCACCCGGCACCACCACCACGTTGCCGCCCGCGGGTGACGGTGAACCCGGCAGGAAGACCGTGACGCGGTCGCTGGCGTCGTCTTTCTCGATCATGAAGCCCAGCACCTGGTTGTCGTCGAAGCTGACGAGCACCGGCTGCAAGCCCTCGTCGTGCTCGTCGCTGCTGAAGTCCGCGGCAATCGACTTGACCATCAAGTAGCCTGGAACCTTGCTCAACACCAGTTGCTCCAAGGTTTCGGCCACGCGGTGGCCGGCCTTGGAACGCGAGAAGACGCCCATGCCGAGCAGCGCAAGCGTCAGCAGCACCAGCGCTGCGATGTCGATCGCTGCCACGCCGAACCAGTGTCCCGGCGGCAGCAGGTGGGCGGCTGGTTTCAACAGCGTCACCAGCAGCAGCACGACCTTGTGCACGAGGTAAGCCGCAGCGGCCAGCGGCAGGGTCATCAGCACGCCGTCGATCAGCAGGTCACGCAGCTTGTTCATGAGGTATCGGTCGAGGTATTTCATCGGCACCGTCGAGCCGGGGTCCAGGCCCTACTTGGCCGCGCCTGCCCGCTCCCAGGTGGAGTCCGGGTTGTAGGACATCACCTTGCGCGCAGCCGCATTGGTGCCGGGGCCCAGGTTCTTTTGATAGACCACGCCGTCGCGGCTGACGATGAAGCTCATCACGCCGGTGTCGCCCCAACGTTCGGGCCAGGCGATCAGCGCATAGCCCTCGGTCATGAGCCCGTCGCGCACGTAATTCTTTGCGCCGCCGGTGGCGTCGTTGCCTTGGGCGGTGAGCACGCGGTAGCGGTAGCCGTGGTAGGCCATGCCGTCCCGTGCATCGGCAAAGGCCGCACCGAGCGGGCTTTCCGCCTCGTCCGGCAACGCCGGCCAGTACAGCCCGTCGCGCTTGCCCGGTGACGACAGGCTGCGCATCGCATAGTGCTTGACGACTTGGCTGTCCGGGTTGGCTGCGTGGTACTCGTCCTGCGCATCGGTGTAGGCCAGCGCCACCTGGATGGCGGCCAGTTCGTTGCGGCCGATGCGGCGCAGCCGCATCTGCTCCGGCGCGGCGGAAACGTCGAACTTCCAGCCGGCGGCACTCTTCACCAGTGGGATCGGCAAGGTCCAGCCGTTGCGCCCGACTTCGACCACTGCTCGATCGCCGGTGATGACGACCTTGTGCGCGCGGGACCAGGCCTCGAGGAAGTCCAGTAGGTCCTCGCGGGACACCGAGTCGGCTGGGATGAAGCGCCGGTGGCTCGCACCCAAGGTGACCCGAACCGCGTCATCGTCGCTGGTGGCGAGGCCAGTGACCAGCGCGTTGGCGGCCGCCTCGGGGCTCGGATACGCCTTTTGCGCCAGCGCCGTCGAGGCCAGGCCCACCGACGCGGCCAGCGCCATGCAGGCCAGGGCGGCCCGCGGCAGTGCGCGCACGAGGACGTTCAGCTTGTTCATGGTGATTCTCTCCTGGGGTCAACGGTCGCGGCCGCCCTTATGGCCACCGTGCGCCCCCCCAGCCTTGGCCGGGGCGGCGGCGCGCTTGGGGGCAGCGGCCTTGGCGGCTGCCGGCCTGGCCGCCGGCGCCTTCGCCGCATTGGGCCGCGCGGTGGCCGCCTTGTGGCTCGCCGTCCCGCGATCGATCTGCCGAGCCGCGTCGCGGTCATTCACGCCCTTGAGCGCGTGGTCCTTCGACGCCTGTTGCGACCGCTGGCGCGCGGCGTCGCGGTCGACTGCCTGAGCCTTCTGGCGCGCGGCGTCACGATCGACTCCCTGGGCCTTGTCGCGAGCAGCGTCACGATCGACCGCCCCGGCTTTCTGGCGCGCCGCATCACGGTCGGCGCCAGAGGCCTTCTGCGCCCGCGCGTCGCGCTTGGCGCCGGGGTCTCGCGCCTGCGCCGCCTTGCCGCCGCCGCGGTCCTGCATCGCCTGCGCTGCCTTCTCCCGGCTGGCATCACGGCCGGCGTCGCGGTCGGTCCCCTTGCCGCGGTAGGCCTCGCGCTTGCCGGCGTCGTGCTTCTTCTCCAGCTTCTGGCGGGTGGCATCGCCGCCGCGGTAAGGGGCGTTGCCGCGTCGACCGGGGTCGTGGTTCCAGCTGGTGCGGTTGGCCTTGACGTCGATCTTCCGGTTGACGTTGATGTTGTTGTAGCGGTTGACGTTGATGTTCACGTCACGCCGGCCCCAGTCGAAGCCGCCCCACAGCGCATTGCTGATGCCGATGCCCACACCGTAGGCGATGCCGGTGGCGACGGTGCGCGAGAACCAGTAGCCCGGCGGCGGCGGGTAGTAGTACGGCGGGTAGCTCGGATACCACCACGGGCCGTAAACCACGGCGGGGTTGTAGGCCGGCACGTAGACCACCTGCGGCTGCGCCGGCTCGATCACGATCACCTGCGCGGGCGGCGCGGCCTGCTGCACCACCACCGTGCTCGAACTCGGCGCCGGCGCGGCCTGCGAGGAGACCTTGACCTGCTCGGTGCTGCTCAGGTTGCCGGCCTTCTGCGCGGCTGCGCGCAAGCGCTGCACCGAATCCATCACGTCCTGTGGCTGCGCCAGGAAGGCATCCCCGAGGTTGCGCACGTAGTCGGGCTTCTCGGCCAGCGTGATCAGTGCGTCGGGGAATGCCACCAGCGAAGCCACCGACGGATCCCAGGGCTCGCTCTCGACCATCGTCACCGCGCTATCGCCCTTGGCATCGGGGTGGGCCTTGGACCAGGCCGCGGCCTGGGCAAAGTCGTCGGGATAGGTGGCGGCCATCAGCACCTGCGACAGCAGCGAGTCGGGATACAACGCGATCTGCGCCAGCATCTGGTCAAGCTGCTCATTGCTGAAGGGCTTGTCGCTGGTTTGCGCTGCGGCCGCCAGCGGCAGCAGCAGCACGAGGCCGAGCGCGGTGCGCTTCAGCCACGAGAGGATTTGTTTGATCACCTGCGTTTCCTACTGGGTTGTTGCCCCGACGGTGCGGTTGCTATGAAGCTGGGCCGGCGGGCCCGCCTGCCCCTGGATCATTTCGTCACCTGAAGAGCAACTCTAACGATGGGCTTGGCATGCTCAGAACCCGAGCACCTTGTAGCCCACTTCCAGGCCCCACGAACCCGGCCTGTCGCTGCCGACAAAGACCGACGGCTTGATGAACAGGATGGCGTTGCCGCCGAAAGCCTTTCCGATCACACGGCCCGCCGTGACCTGCAAACTGAAGAAGCGCTTGTCGTTTTCCCAATCGAAGTTGAGCGCCGGGTCGAAGGTCATCAGGTTGCGGGGATCGGCGAACTTGGGCACGTAGTAGAAATCCAAGGTCGTGACGTTGATGTCGGGGCGGTTCTCGTCGCCCGAGAAGCTGTTGTTCTGCACGAAAGCCGGCGCGAAGATCGATCCGTCCTTCAGGAACCGCGCATAGATCAGCGTGCCCTTGAATGCGTTCTTCCCCGAACCCAGCTCGGGCCGTTGCGCGGTGTTGAAGAACAGTTCGCCCTGGACCACGAAGCCATGTTCCTTGGTCAGCCCGAAGACATGGGCGAGCTGCACCGACACATCGCCAACCCCGTACTGTTCATTGCCGAAGACATCGACAGACGTGGCCAGCGCGCGAAACCGAAGGCTGTAGTCGCGCTTCTCGCCGAGCGGGTGCGTGTAACTCAAGCGCAGCGTGCTGCTGCTGAAACCGTCTCTCAGATCCAGATACTCGTACTTGGCTTCGGCCACCTTCGAGAACTTGGTCGGGTCGGTGCCGTTGTCCACAGCTTGGGCGGCCTCCGGTGCCGGCTGCTGCGCTTGGGCGGCGCAGGCGAGCAGGCAGAAGAACACCAGGGCAAGACGACTTTGGCAGCTTCTCATGATTGATTTCAGGGAATCTGCTGGAGGTCCCGGACACGGGCTCCACCGATTGCTTGCGAAGTCCATGCGGCGCTTCCCGGCGCGCCTACTGCTTGGCCTTGCCGATGAACTCTTGGACGATGTTGGACATGTCGAAGGTCTTGCCGCCTTGCACGGGTGGGAATTCGGCCAGTGTCTTCAGATGCGCATTCATGAGCTCGCCCATGGGCTGCAGCATCCAGGACGTCTTCTGCAGCAGATGGCCGTAAGAGTCCTTGTTGTCGTAGCTCTCGAACGGGTCCATCCGGATGTTGAACACCAGCGGCGCCGTGCGTGGCTCCACTTTGGCGTAGTAATCTTCCTTGGTCGAGAAGTGCCACTTCCACGGCCCCATGCGCACCGCCATGAGCTTGCTTTCGTAGTAGTGGAAGATGTGGTTGCGTGCAGACTCTTCCGACTTGCCGGCCCAGTAGTCGATGTTGTTCACGCCGTCGATGTACTGTTTCTTCTCGGTCTTCATCCGCTCAGCCACGTCGGGCACGCCCGCTGCCGCAGCCAGGCTGGTGAACATGTCCTGGTGCGCCTGGATGCCATTGCGCACGCTGCCGGCCTTGACGGTGCCGGGCCAGCGCAGCATCGACACCACGCGCACGCCGCCTTCGTAGGTGGTCATCTTTTCGCCGCGGAAGGGCGTGGCCGCACCATGCGGCCACGAAGAATGCTCGGGGCCGTTGTCGGTGGAGTACCAGACGATGGTGTTCTCGTCTAGGCCGTTGGCCTTCAGGAAGTCGAGCACGAGGCCGACATCGTGGTCGTGCTGGAGCATGCCGCTGCCATGCAGGTCGGCTTCGCTGGTGTACTTCTCGGCCGCGTAGCGCCACTTGTCGTTCAGGCGCGTGTACAGGTGCATGCGCGTGGCGTTGAGCCACACAAAGAAGGGCTTGCCGTCGGCCTGGGACTTCTTCATGAAATCGGTGGCCTTGGGGATGGCTTCGGCAGCGTCGAAGTCCTTCATCCGCTCCTGTGTCAGCGGGCCGGTGTCTTTCAGCGTCTGCTTGCCGACGCGGCCGAAACGCGGGTCGACGGTCGGGTCGTCCTTGTCGCTCGCGAAGGCATGGATCACGCCGCGCGTGCCGAACTTCTTCTCGTAAGCCTCGACACTGCCGGAGTAGGCCTTGCCGAAGCGCTGGAAGTCGCGCTGCTCCTGCTCTTCCTGGGTGTTCAGGTGGTACAAGTTGCCGAAGAACTCGTCGAACCCGTGCATCGTGGGCAGGTGTTCATTGCGGTCACCCAGGTGGTTCTTGCCGAAGTGCCCGG
>JAABPT010000057.1 GCA_011391855.1 Burkholderiales bacterium | reverse complement strand
TGACGGTGCAACGCGGCGAAGACGCCCAGCCGGTCACGCTGCGCGCCCGTTTCCTGCACTTCTGCAGTGGCTACTACCGCTACGACCACGGCCACCGGCCGCACTGGCCCGACGAGGACCGCTTCCGCGGCACGCGGGTGCACCCGCAGTTCTGGCCCGAGGGGTTGGACCATGCAGGCCGGCGCGTGGTGGTGATCGGCAGTGGCGCCACCGCGGTCACCCTGGTGCCCGAGCTGGCGAAGACCGCAGCCCACGTCACCATGCTGCAGCGCTCACCGACCTACGTCTTCGCTTGGCCGGGGGTGGACGCCGTGGCCGAGTGGCTCAAGCGCCGGCTGCCGGCAAAACTGGCCTACCACCTGGTGCGCGCCAAGAACGTGCTGATGCAGCTGTACTTCTACCGCCTGGCGCGCAAATACCCGGCGCAGGCCAAGGCGCGTTTGGTCGGGCTGGTGCGCGCCCAACTGCCCGCGGACTACGACGTCGAGCGCCACTTCACCCCTCACTACAACCCCTGGGACCAGCGTGTGTGCCTGGTGCCCGATGGCGACCTCTTCGCCGCCCTCCGCGCAGGCCGCGCGTCGGTGGTCACCGACACCATCGAGCGCTTTACCGAACAGGGCATTCGCTTGGCCTCGGGGCAGGAACTGCCGGCCGACCTGATCGTCACCGCCACCGGGCTCGAGCTCAACGTGCTGGGCGACGTCGAGGTCTCGCTCGACGGCGTACCGGTGGAGCCGTCGCAGACGCTGGTCTACAAAGGCATGATGAACAGCGGCGTGCCCAACCTGGCCAGCACGTTCGGCTATACCAATGCCAGCTGGACGCTGAAGGCCGACCTCACCGCGCGCTACCTGTGCCGCTTGCTGAACCACATGGACCGCCACGGCCACACCGTGTGCACGCCGCAGCGCGATCCGTCGGTCGGCACCGAACCCTTCCTCGACTTCAGCTCCGGCTACGTGCAGCGCGCGCTGCCGATGCTGCCCCGGCAGGGCGACCGCAAGCCCTGGAAGCTGTACCAGAACTATGTGCTGGACTGGCTGATGCTGCGCATGGGCAAGGTGGACGACGGTGTGATGGCCTTCGGGCGTGGGCGTGGGCTTCCGCGCCAGGGCCCGGCCTGACCGACCGTCAGCCGGTGCCGCCCGGCCGGCCTACACCCCGTACTTGGGCCGCTCGTCCTTGTCCCACAGGCCCCACTGGGTGCCCACTTCGCCTTCCTGGCGCAGCTTCCACGGCTCGTCGAACGACGAGAAGTAGAACAGCCTGACCCCCTCGCGCCGGGCCCATTGCTGGACGTCGATGAAATACCGCATCGCGTTCTCGGCCGAGGGCACGGCCTGGGCCACCGGCTGACCTTTGCCGGGCCAGCCGGTCTCGGTGACGATGACTCGCCTCTCACCGCCCGCGGCCTGCACCAGCCCGTGCATGCGGCGCAGGTATGGCGCGGCCACGGCGATGTCGACGCCTTCCCAGAACGGGTAGCAGTTCGGCAGCAGCACGTCGCAGGCCGCCGTCAGCGCCGGGCGTTCCAGGAACTGGTAATAGGCGTCGACACAGCCCACGGGCACGGCTTCGGGCAGGGCGGCCCTGACGCGACGGATGTACGCCAGCAATTCGGCCTCGGGCAGTTCGTCGCGCAGCAGCACCTCGTTGCCCACCACCGCGATGTCGACCAGCCCGGCCTGGGCCAGCGTCAGCAGCCCGTCGATCTCGCGTTCGTTGCGGTCCCGGTCGTGGCTGATCCAGGCGCCCACCATCGTCTTCAGCCCCTTTTCGCGGGCCCGCCGGGCAATCAGCTCGTGGCCCTCGGTGCAGGCGAACGAACGCACCCAGCGGGTGTGCGGCGCGATGAGCTCGATGCGCCGGCGCACCTGCGCCTCCGTCAGCTGGTCGCCCGCGCCCTGACCTTCCACGTAGGCGCTGAAGCACAGGCCGTAGATGCCGCTGCGCAGCTGCTCGGCGTACAGCGTGCTGATCTCGGCCGCGGTCCTGCCCGCCAGCGGTGACGGCTCCACGGCCGGCAAATGCAGGCCATGCTCTTCCAGCCAAGGCCGAGCGCCCGAGCCCTGCGACGACGACGCGGCGGCGGAGCGCCGCTTGCGCCGCTCGATCTCGGCGTGCACTTCGGTGGCCCGTTTCTCGTCGAGGTCGTAGTCGCGCATGACCCACATGGCCAGCAGCGTGCCGAAGATCGGCACGCCTGAATAGAACAGCCGCAGGCCGTCCACGGCGCCCGCGACCTGCGTGGCGGCGCCCGGCGCGAAGCCGACGAAGGACATGATGGCGCCGCTGAGCAGGCCGGCGATGGCGAAGCCGAACTTCACCATCCACCAGTAGATGGCACCGAAGATGCCCTCGCGCCGCTTGCCGGTGGCCAGTTCGTCGAGGTCGCAGACATCGGCCGTCATCGACATCATCAGCGTGAACAGCCCGCCGATGCCGAAGCTGAAGAACGGCAGCGCGAACATGAACATCCAGGGCTTGCCCGGGATCATCAGGAACCACAGCAGCACGTAACCGATGAGCGAGATGCCCTGCGACAGCATGAAGGCGTTCTTCTTGCCGATCTTCTTCGACATCCAGGCCACGGTGGGGATGACGGCGAAGGTGGTGATCAGCGCGCCAACGCTGCCGAACAGCGTGGGCCAGATGCCGGCCGCCGGCGCATTGCCCTGGAACAGGTGGTAGACGACGATGAAGAACGAGAACGCCGCCACCGTATTGAAGGCGTTGAAGATCAGGAAGGTGGCGAAGCACAGCTTGCGGAACGGCACCGAGCCGAAGGCTTCCTTGAAGCCGGCCAGGATCTCGCGCATGCCGCCGCCGAAGTTGGCCCAGGTCAGGGGCACGAGGTGGGTGTCGTCCTTGGTCGAGCGGCTGGGCAGGAAGACGGCCGGCACCATGGCCAGCAGCATGCAGGCCACGCCGACCCAGATCGACAGCGTGCGCGTGGCGGTGTCGGCGTTCTCGAACCATTTCGGGTCGTACATCACGACCCAGAACCACGGCGCGATGACCCAGGCCCACTGGCCGATCCACTGTGCCACGGCCATGATGCTGGTGCGCTCGTGGAAGTCGTCGCTCATCTCGTAACCCATCGCCACGTAGGGGATGCTGAACAGCGTCAGCCCGGCGTAGAACACGATCGACCAGCACAGGAAGTAGACGAAGTTGTAGTTGACGCCGTCGACGCGGTAGAGCTGCCACATCGCCACGAAACTGATGCCCATCACGATGGCGCCGATGAACACGTACTGCTTGCGCCGGCCCCAGGTGGAGCGCGTGTTGTCGGAGATGAAGCCCATGATCGGGTCGGTGACCGAATCGAAGACCCGCGGCAGGAAGAACAGCACGCCCCACATCCAGCCGGGGAAGCCCATGTCCTGCACCAGCACCACCATGAAGATGCCCAGGGCGGCCGGGAACATCTGGTTGGCCAGCATGCCCAGCCCGAAGGCGACCTTCTGCCCGAACGGGACCTTGTGGGCTGCGGTGGCGGGTGTTGGGGACATGGACAGCTTTCTGCTGGGCGGCACGCAAACGTGCCGCCTTGCGGTGACTTGAAAGCGCTATCGTGGCCGCAACGATGCGACGCGTCGATCGGTGTTTTGACGGGGGTGAAAGCGATTTCAGGCGTACTGTCATGGCCCCATGCGCGGCCGCGCGACCCCGGCCGTGCCTACCAGCGTCCGCGCAGCGTCAGGCGCCAGGTCCGGGGCGGTTCCACGTGGGTGTACAGCGGCGAGACTTCCGCCAGCCGCACGTCACCCAGGTTCTGCACGCCCAGCGCCAGTTCCAGGCCCCAGGGCAGCAGCCGCGAAACCTGCGCGCCCACCAGGGTGAAACCGGGCGCGGACTGGGGCGGCGCGGTCGCCACCGGAGCCGGCAAGAGCTGTTCGCCGCTGTATTCGGCGTACACATTGGCGCGCCAGACGGTGCCCTCCCAGTCGACCTGCGCGGCGGCGGTGTGGCGGGGCCGTTTCTCCAGTCGCTGGCCGGTGTCCGTGCGCGCGTCCAGGTAGGCATAGTTCAGCCGCGCCGTGAAGCCGGCACCCAGTCCCTGCGCCACCGAGGCCTCCACACCCTGCATGTGTGCCTGGGCCAGGTTCTCGTAGGTATAGGTGCCGATACCGGGCACGGGGCCGGCGGCGAGCAGGCGCACCTCGATCAGGTCTTCCACGCGCTGCTCGTACAGCATCACCTGCACCTCGGTCGCGCCGGCGGCGTAGCCCGCGCCGAGTTCGATGCCATCGCTGCGCTCGGGCTGCAGGGCCGGGTTGCCGATGAAGGTGTTGGGGCCCTCGGCGCGCCTGCCGGGCACGATCTGCTTCAGGTTCGGCGCCTTGAAGCCGTGGCTGTAGCCGCCTTTCACGGTCCATTCGGGGGTGGCCTGCCAGACACCGTACACCCGTGGACTCCATTCGTCGCCATAGAGCTGGTTCTCGTCGTGGCGCAGGCCCAGCGTGAGAAGGGTTTGGCTGGCCAGGTTCCACTCGTCCTGCACGAACAGTGCCCGGTTCCGCGCCACCGATCGGCCGTCGGGCAGGCCAGGATCTTCCAGCGACTCGTCGCGGGCCTCGAAGCCACCGGTCAGGCCGTGACTGCCGAGCTGCGCCCGCGCCAGGCCTTCGAGCACGCGGTCCTCGATGCGCTGCGGCGGGTTGACCGCCACGCCTTCGGTGCGCCGGTTGACCACGTCGACGCTGGCGCGGTACGCGCGCAACTGGCTGGTCCAGTCCGGCATGCCGGCCGCGCCGGCCCAGTCGGCTTCCCAGCCCAGCGAGGTGAGTGTGCGTTCGATGTCATTGAAGGTCTGGTGGTAGCGGCGCTTGCCGCTGCGTTCGCGGGCGTCGGCCCATCGCTCCTCGCGGCCGGCGCGGTATTCGAAGTCCACGCGCTGGCCGCCGGCCGCCGGGCCCGCGCCGCGCCAGCCCAGACCCAGCCAGCCGTCGTTCTTGTCGCGTCCTTCCAGTTCGGAGATGCGCGGATCGGCAGGCGAGGCCAGGGCATCGAGGCGTGTTGCCGCCGCCCCGGCGCGCAGGACGATGCCGCCACCAAGAGGGCCGTCGGTGCGCACCGAAAGCCGCTGGCCGTCACCACCGCGATCGCCTTCGGCGCGGCTGCCCTCGGCCGTGGCGCCGAACCGCCACAGCTCACCGGGCTCGCGCGTGATGACGTTGACCACGCCGCCCATGGCCTCGGACCCGTACAGCACCGACAGCGGGCCGCGCACGACCTCGACGCGCTCGATATCTTCCACGGCGATCCAGTCGTACTGGAAGTCCGAGTGCCCGATGACGCCGTCGCTGGCGCCGATGCGCCGGCCGTCCACCAGGAACAGCGTGTGCTTGCTGTCCATGCCGCGCAGGCTGAGCACCTTGCGGCCCCCGATGGCGCGGCCCTGCAGGCTGACGCCGGGTTCGGCGCGCAGTGCGTCGAGCAGGTTGTCGGCGCCGCGCGTTTCGATCTCGCGCCGCGTCACCACGCTCAGCGCGGCCGGTGCCATGTTCTCCAGCATGCCGTGTCGAGTCGCCGTGACCACCACGCTCGGCGCGGTTTCTTGCGCGACGGCGCACTGCATGGCCGCGGCCGCCAACGCAGCACAGCGCCAGGTCAGCCCAAGGGGGGGCGCGCCGGCGCGCGCCGGGCTCGAAGACTGTGGGTGGGCAGTTCGCAGGCGTGTCATGAAGGAATCCAGATACAGGGTAAACGCGGCGTGGAGCATCGGCCGGCCGCACCCGCGTGTCCTTGAAGTGCTTCAGCTTTCGCCGCAGGCGCATGGCGGCCGGGGCGGTGGCTTGTATGCGAGCCCTGGATGGCGCCGGAACGGCTCTTCACCGCCAACGCTTGAACCAGTTCAAGGAAAGCCCCCACGGCACACACGACGATCGCAACAAAGCTGAGTTGTTCCCACGCACTGTACTGAATCAACGATGAAGGAACGTCCATGAAGACCATGAAACGATTCGCCCCGCTGGCTGCAGCACTGCTCGCCGCAGCCGCTGTCGCCGCCTCGTTCGGCGCCCATGCGCAAGAGAAGAAGGGGGTCACCGAATCCGAGCTGAAGTACCAGGCCGGCGCCTCCCCGCTGGCCGCGGAGGCCATGTACCAGTCGAGCAATCCGAAGGCTCCGCCGATGACGAAGGCCGAGTTCGACAGCGCGCGCAAGATCTATTTCGAGCGCTGCGCCGGCTGCCACGGCGTGCTGCGCAAAGGGGCCACCGGCAAGCCGCTGACACCCGACATCACGCAGGACAAGGGCACCGAGTACCTGAAGGTCTTCATCGCCTACGGTTCGCCCGCGGGCATGCCCAACTGGCAGACCAGCGGCGAGATGGACGAGAAGACCGTCGACCTGATGGCGCGCTACATCCAGCACGACCCGCCGGTGCCGCCCGAGTTCGGCATGGCGCAGATCAAGGAGACCTGGAAGGTCATCATTCCGCCGGCGCAGCGGCCGACGAAGAAGATGAACAACTACAACATCGAGAACATCTTCTCGACCACGCTGCGTGACACCGGCGAGGTGGCGCTGATCGACGGTGACACCAAGAAGATCATCAATATCGTCAAGACCGGCTATGCGGTGCACATCTCGCGCACCTCTGCGTCGGGGCGCTTCCTGTTCGTGATCGGGCGCGACGGCAAGATCAACATGATCGACCTGTGGATGCCCAAGCCCGACAACGTGGCCGAGGTGCGCATCGGTCTCGAGGCGCGTTCGGTGGACACCAGCAAGTACAAGGGCAAGGAAGGCAACTACAGCGACAAGCTGGTGATCGCCGGTGCCTACTGGCCGCCGCAGTACGTGATGATGAAGGGCGACACGCTCGAGCCGCTGAAGATCGTCAGCACGCGCGGCATGGTCGTCGGCACGCAGGAGTACCACCCCGAGCCGCGCGTCGCCTCGATCGTCGCCAGCCACTTCAAGCCCGAGTTCGTGGTCAACGTCAAGGAGACCGGCAAGACGCTGATGGTGGACTACTCCAACATCGACGCGCTGAAGGTCACCGAGATCGGCTCGGCACCGTTCCTGCACGACGGCGGCTGGGATTCGACCAAGCGCTATTTCATGGTGGCGGCCAACCAGAGCAACAAGATCTCGGTCATCGACGCCAAGGAGGGCAAGCTCGCCGCGATCGTCGAGGTGGGCAAGATCCCGCACCCGGGTCGTGGCGCCAACTTCATCCACCCGAAGTTCGGGCCGGTGTGGTCGACCGGCCACCTGGGTGACGAGACGATTTCGCTGATCGGCACCGACCCCGTCAAGCACAAGCAATACGCGTTCAAGGAAGTCGCCAAGCTCAAGGGCCCGGGCGGCGGGGCTCTGTTCATCAAGAGCCACCCGAAGTCGACACACCTGTACTCGGACACGCCGCTCAACCCCGACGCGAAGATTTCGCAATCGGTGGCGGTGTACGACATCAAGAACCTCGACAAGGGCTACACCGTGCTGCCCATCGCCGAGTGGGCCGACCTCAAGGACGACGGCGCCAAGCGCGTCGTGCAACCGGAGTACAACAAGGCCGGCGACGAAGTTTGGTTCGCCGTCTGGTCAGCCAAAAACAAGGAAAGCGCGTTAGTGGTCGTGGACGACAAGACTTTGAAGCTGAAGGCGGTGATCAAGGATCCGCGCCTCATCACGCCGACGGGCCACTTCAACGTCTACAACACGCAACACGACGTCTACTGAAAACGGGCCGTCAACCACTCTAGGAGTTAGCAGATGCGCACATGGATCACCCTCGTCGGAACCGTTGCCCTCGGGCTGGGAGTCAGCCTCCCGGCCCAGGCCGACCCCGAGGCCAATATGAAAACCGCCGGCTGTTTCGCTTGCCACGCCGTCGACAAGAAGCTCGTCGGACCCTCGTACAAGGACGTCGCTGCCAAATACAAGGGGCAGGCCGATGTGGTCGCCAAACTGACCGAAAAGTCGCGCAACGGTGGCAAGGGCGTCTGGGGCCAGATTCCCATGCCGCCCAATCCGGTGGCCAAGATCTCGGATGCCGACCTCAAGGCATCCGTGGAGTGGATCCTGAAGCAGTAGGGCCATGAGGGCCGATCGTGTTGGTCGGCACGGCAACACTGCAGGGCCGAAGGCATGCAGCGCAGGGCGGCACTGACCGCCCTGGTCTGCTTTTGGGCCGGGCCGGCAACGTGGCCCCATGCCCGGGCCGCCGCGGCTTGGCTTCACGGGGTTCTGACCTGGGGGCCAGGCGGATGCTGGGTCGCCACCGGCGGCGCCGATGAACTGACCCGGCTGCCGGATGCGCTGGCGCCAGCCAACGTTCCCGTGCCGGTGACCGGCGGGCTGTGGCTGGTGGCAGGCGACGGCAGCCTGCGCTGCTGGGAGCCGGCAACCGACCCGGCCTGGCGGTTGCGGTTCAGGGTTTCGATGGATGCGCCCGTGCATGCACTGGCCGCCAGCCCCGACGGGCGCTGGGCGCTGGCCGCGCACGGCGAACGGCTGAGCCTGGTCGATGCGCGCGGCACGGTCGTCAAGACCTTCGAAGGCAGCGACCTCGGGCGAACGCGTCGCGGCGCCGCCTCCGTGCTGTTCAGCCTGCCGCAGCGGCAAAGTTTCTTCGCCGCCTGGCCAGCGCTGGGCGAGTCGTGGGAGATCTCGCTCGACTCTGGTGCCGCGCCCCTCTTCGATGGCCTGGTGCACGACTACCGCATGGGCGAGGGGATTTCCTCGCCGGGCTATCTGGGTGTGAGGCGGGCGCCATTGGACCGGCCGATCCCTGCTTTCAGCTTTGCCGATCACCGTGTGCCCTGGCTGGCAGGAATGCAGGGCGACGAGGCCGTGGTCATGCACCTGGACGTGCGCCGCCGCATTGCCGCGCTGCGCATGCCGGGCGCCAACCCCAAGGGCGCCGCGCTGCGGCCGGCCTCGCCTGGCCGAAGCACGAATCAATGGTGGCTGCCGGCGGGCAACGAGATCCACGTCTTCGACACCGCGCGCTGGGTCCGTGTGGCCGCGTACACCTTGCCCGGGCCGGTGTTGCAACTGCAGGCCACCGACGAAGCCGTGTGGGCGCTGGTGGGCGAGCGGGCTGCCGCGACCCTCTTCACCCTTCGCGACAGCCAGGCCGACACATGGCAACGCGTGGTTGCCGGGGCGGGTGCGTTGACGGCTTTGCGCGCAGCGCCCCGCGGTTCCCAAGTGCTGGCGCTGCGGGCCGCCGATGCGCCCGCGCTGCTGCTGCTCGAAGCCGGCGGGGCAGTGCTGCGCACCTGGCTCTTGCCGGCCGGCGCCGGGGTCGATGGCGTCGCCTGGTGGCCGGTCGGCTGAAATTCAGGACTCGGCGCTGCGGCCCAATCCCAGCATCAGCGCCAGCCCGAACGCCGCGCCGATGTTGTGCAAGAGGACCACTGCGGGCGCTGCCGCGCTGCCGGCGGCGCCGGCCGCCAGCGCGAACTGCAGGCCGGTCAGCAACAGCAGGCCCGTGCCTTCGACGCGGCGGCCCTGCGCGCGTGCGCCAAGGCCTACGCCCAACGAACAGCTGCCAGCCAGCAGCGCCAGTGCCATGTGCGCCACCGGTGCGGCACTCCAGTGACCGCTGCCCGACAGTGCACCGAGCGCGGCCTGGGCCAGCCACAGCCCGGCACCGAGCAGCGCCCAGCGCGTGAGTGAGGGGCTGGCGGCTGGCCAGCCCGCGAGCTGCGTAGCCAGCCGCCAGCTCAGGCCCAGCATCAGCAGCCCGCCGAGCAGGTTGCCCAGCAGTACGCCGGCCGCGCGCGAGCCCGGCGTCACGATGCCCAGCACCGACAAGGCCAGCGCCAGGACCAGCAGCGTCAGCGCGAGCCGACCCGCAGCCCAGCGCCGGGGCGGTTTCGCCAGCGCCAGCGCAGCCACCGCGATCACCACCAACAGCACCAGCGTGGCCGTGGCGCGATGCGTGCCGCGCACCACCGCCAGCGTGGCCGGCGCGCCCAGCAGGGCGGGTGCGTTGGCCGCCGCCGCGGGACGGTCGGCTCCGCGACAAGCGGGCCAGTCGAAGCAGGCCGGCCGCGGCTGCGCCAGCCGCAGCCAGGCACTGGCCGTGGTGACCACGAGCATGAGCAGCACGCAGGCCCAGGCCAGGCGGCGCAGGTTGATCAGGCGGCGGTCGGCAGTCATGGTCATGTCGGCACGGGCGGGTCTTCGTGCTTCATCGTAAGGGCGAACCCGGGGCGCGCCACGTCGCTTGCCAGCCGCCGCGCATCGCCAACGCCGTGACCCGGCGAATCCTTGAACTGGTTCATTTTTGACCGCAGCACCCGCGCCACAGAATGCCTCGGCGCTGCTGCTGGCCCTGTCCGTTCGGCTATGCTGCAGCGTTCACGCCCCCGCGACAAGACGAAGGAGACCGCCATGAGTTCGCCCGAAACGCACGACGACGACAACGCTCCCGTGCCCTGGATCCAGCAGTTGCTCGACAACCCCTTCCTGCTGCTGTTCATTGGTGTCTTCGTGCCGATGATGGTCTACACCGTCTGGGGCGTGGTCGACATCCTCACCCTGCCGATGGCCAAGTAGGCCGGGAGAACCCCCATGAGCGCCATCCTCCCCCCCGCCGAACGACTTTGGTACAAGCACCCGATCGACCGCGTGGAAGGCACGTGGATCGTGATCGCGCTGACCTGGTGCCTGATCATGTTCTTCATGATGGTCGGCTGGCATATCTGGGGCAAGCAGAACCTGTCCACGGAAACCTACCGCACCACGCCCGAAATGTTCATGGCCAAGACGCAGGCCATGGTCGACAAATACACGGTGCGCACCGAGAGTGACGAGAACGCCACGCCAGTGGTGGCGCCGCCGGCCGGCAGCGACGTCTATTTCATCGCGCGGCTGTGGAGCTTCTACCCCGTGCTCGAACTCGAGAAGGGCAAGACCTACAAGCTGCACCTGACTTCCATGGACTACAACCACGGTTTCTCGCTGCAGCCGGCCAATATCAATATCCAGATCGTGCCCGGCTTCGAGCACGTGGTCACCGTGACGCCCAACCAGTCGGGCACCTACTCGGTGGTGTGCAACGAATTCTGCGGCATCGGCCATCACAAGATGGTCGGCCGCATCTACGTCAAGTGAGGAGCAGGCGATGAGCACCAGCACCACCTATCGCACCTGCCCCCGATCCGGGTTGCAGTTCGAACACCAGGCCGAATGGCTGATGAAGGCCAATGCCTTCGTCGCCGTGGTCTGGCTGCTGATCGGCGGCATCCTCGCCATCGGCGTCGTGCTCACGCGCTGGCCGGCCGTGCGCTGGCTGGAAGCCGACACCTTCTACATGGTGCTCACGGCGCACGGTATCGACATGCTGATCTTCTGGATCATCTTCTTCGAGATCGCAGTGCTGTACTTCTGCGCCTCGACGTTGCTGCGCTGTCGCATCGCCACGCCGAAGATCGCGTGGCTGGCCTTCGCGCTCATGCTCATTGGCTCGGTGGTCAACAACATCACGGTCTTTCGCGGCGCGTCCAGCGTCATGATGACCTCGTACGTGCCGATGATGGCCGAGCCCAACTTCTACCTCGGCCTGATCCTGTTCGCGGTGGGTGCGCTGGTGGCGGTGTTCGTCTTCTTCGGCACGCTGGTCGTTGCCAAGAGAGACAAGACCTATCAGGGCTCGGTGCCGCTGGTCACCTTCGGTGCCATCACCGCGGCCATCATCGCGGTGTTCACCATTGCGTCGGGCGCCATCATCCTGATCCCCACCTGGCTCATGTCGCTGGGCGTGGTGAAGGAAGTCGACCCGCTCATCTATCGCACCATCTGGTGGGCCTTCGGCCACTCGTCGCAGCAGATCAACGTGGCGGCGCACATATCAGTGTGGTACCTGGTGGCGGCCATCGCCTTCGGCGCCAAGCCGATGAGCGAACGCGTCAGCCGGACCGCCTTCCTGCTCTACATCCTGTTCCTGCAACTGGCCAGCGCGCACCACCTGCTGGCCGATCCGGGTATCTCGACCGCTTGGAAAGTCGTCAACACCAGCTACTTCATGTATTTTGCGGTGCTGGCCTCGATGATCCACGGCCTGACCATCCCCGGCGCGATGGAAGTCGCGCAGCGCCAGAAGGGCTTCACGAAGGGCCTGTTCGAGTGGCTGCGCAAGGCACCCTGGGGCAACCCCACCTTCTCGGGCGTGTTCATCTCGATCATCGGCTTCGGCTTCCTGGGCGGCATCTCGGGCGTGATGATGGGCACCGAGCAGCTCAACATGATCATCCACAACACGATCTACGTGCCGGGGCACTTCCACGCCACGGTGGTGGTGGGCACCACGCTCACCTTCATGGCGCTCACCTACTACCTGATCCCGGTGCTGTTCAAGCGCGAGATGATCAATCCGGTGCTGGCCAAGTGGCAGCCTTACCTGTTCGGTTTTTCCATGTACTTCTTCTGCCTGGTGATGATGGGCGCCGGCACGCTGGGCGTGGCGCGTCGCCACTGGGACATGGCCTTCCAGGGCGCGGCGCTGGCCTATGAATGGCCGGGTGCGGCCTACCTGATGATGGCGCTGGTGGGTGTGGCCGGCATCGCGGCCATCACCGGCGGCGCGATCTACATCTACATCACGGTGGGCTCGCTGCTGTGGGGACGCAAGCTCGAGGCCGGCCCGGCCAGCGGCAAGTTCACGCCCATCCCGCGCACTGCGCCTTCGGTCATGGCGCAGACCTATGGCTCGATCGGCTTCGCGGCGCCGGGCACCTTCGTGCTGGCGATGGTCTTCCTGCTGGCCTTCGTGTTGTACTACTTCATCAACTGGAAGTACCTCTCCACCTTGTGGGGCCTGAGTTGAGCCGGACCCGCGCCACGGCCTGACATCGACCCGCTCGGCAACGACACCAGGAGACCCGCCATGAACCGCAGCTCGCAGACCGCCGCGTCCCCTGCCACGGCACTGGCCACCTCGGCCGGCGAGTCCACCGCCGCGCGCGGCGGGGTGCATTGGCGCACCGTGCTCGGCGTCTTCAAGCTGCGCATCAGCGTGCTCATCATGGCCACGGCGCTGGGCGGCTTGTTCATCGTGCCGGAAGGCTCGGTGGCGCCGCTGCAGGCCCTGGTGCTGGCGCTGTCGGTGCTGCTGGCTTCGGCCAGCGCGGGCGCTTTCAACCAGTTCATCGAAGCCGACAGCGACCGCCTGATGGCGCGCACGCGCCACCGTGCCTTCGCCAGTGGGGCGTTGCCGCGCAGCTTCGGCTGGCTGCTGGCCATCATGGCGCTGCTGGTGTTTGCCGTCACCATGGCGGCCTGGGTCGTGAACCTCACCGCCGCCGGCTTCGTGCTGCTGGGCGCGCTCACTTATGCCGGCGTCTATACGCTGGGGCTGAAGCGGCGCACGCCGTGGAATATCGTCATCGGTGGCCTGGCCGGCAGCTTTGCCGTGCTGGCCGGCGCCGCCGCGGTGAACCCGCAGGTCGGCCCCTTGGCGCTGCTGCTGGCGCTGGTGCTGTTCCTGTGGACGCCGCCGCATTTCTGGAGCCTGGCCATCGCCAACCAGGCGCAATATGCCGCTGCCGGCGTGCCCATGCTGCCGGTGGTGGTGGGCGCGGCGCGTGCTGCGCGCATCGTTCATGGCAGCACCATCGCCCTGGTGGCGGTGTCGCTGCTGCCGGTGTTCTTCGGTGCGGGCTGGATCGTCTTCGCCGGTGCGCTGGCCGGCGGCGTGCACTTCCTGCGCAAGACGCATGCGTTGGCACGCCAGCCCAACCGCCAGACGGCGATGGCGGCGTTCTTCGCTTCGATGGTGCAGCTCAGCGCGCTGCTGGCGGCGGTGGTCATCGATGCTGCTCTGCGGTGATGTTCTGCGCCTGCGCTTTGCGCTCTCTTCCGTCGGTCGACCCAGCGGGCTGACGCGGCTCTGCAGCGCCTTGGTGGCGCTGGCTTTGACCGTTTCCTTCGCAGCCCGGGCAGGCGACACTGTCGTTCTTGCAGCCACTGGGGCCACTGCGGCCACTGCCGCCGCAGCACCCGCCCGCCCCGTCGTCGAACGCGCCGATCCGGCGCCGCGCGCCGCCGGCACCGTGCCGGCGCTGGACGAATCCGAGGCCCTGCGCGCCGCCGAGGGCGCTATCGGCCGCACCATCCCCGACGCCGAACTGCTCGACCGCAACGGCCGCCCGGTGCGCCTGTCGGACTACCGCGGCAAGCCGCTGCTGGTGAGCTTCATCTACACCGGCTGCTTCCAGGTCTGCCCGGCGCAGACGCGCGCGCTGTACGAGGCCGCGAAAGGCCTGGACGTCATGCTCGGCGAACACCAGTTCAACGTCGTCAGCATCGGCTTCAACCAGCCCTTCGATTCACCCGACGCCATGCGCTCGTTCGCGCGCCAGCATCGCATCGAACACCGCAATTGGGAATTCCTGAGTCCGCCGCGTGCAAGCGTCGAGGCACTCACGCGGGCCTTCGGTTTCAGCTTCGTCGCCACGCCGGCCGGCTTCGACCACGTGCTGGGCGTCACCGTCGTCGACGCCAACGGCCGCATCCATGCCCAGGTCTACGGCGACCGCCTGCGTGCCGACCAGCTGGGTGCGCCGCTGCGCGAACTGCTGCTTGCCGCACCGCCGGCGGCCACCTCCACTCTGGCGGCCATGGTGGAGCGCGTGCGCATCCTGTGCACCGTCTACGACCCCGACACCGGCGAGTACCGCTACGACTACAAGCTCATCTTCGAAATCATCGGCGGCGCGCTGTTCTTCAGCAGCGTGGCGCTGTATTTCCTGTTCGAATGGCGCGATCAACGGCGTGCACGCAGGTCCTCATGCAACGCCCCTCGGCAAGCTTCCGGCAGTACGGTCTGACGGCGTGGCGCGCCGTGGAAGGCGGGTTCGACACCGCCTTCGGGTCGGCGCTCAACCCGCTGCGCCACCTGGGAGCCATCGGCTTTCTCGCCTTCTGGCTGCTGGCAGCCAGCGGCGTGGTGCTGTTCATCTTCTTCGACACCTCGGTGGCCGGTGCCTGGCGTTCGATCGAGGAACTCTCACGTCTGCCGCTGGGCCTGGGCCGGCTGCTGCGCGGCCTGCACCGCTACGCCGCCGACGTGATGGTGCTGGCGATGGGCCTGCACCTGCTGCGCGAATGGCTGCACGGCCACGAGCGCGGTTTCCGGCGTTTCCACTGGCTGACCGGCGTGCCGCTGATCGGCTTCGTCTTCGTCGGTGCGATCGGCGGGTTCTGGATCAACTGGGACGAGCTCGGCCAGTTCTCGGCCATCGCCAGCCTGGAATGGTTCGATGCGCTGCCCTTGATGGCCGCACCGCTGGCGCGCAACTTCCTCTCCGCTGACCTGGTGAGCGACCGCCTGTTCTCGCTCTTCGTCTTCGTGCACATCGGCGTGCCGCTGCTGCTGCTGTTCGGGCTGTGGTTCCACATCCAGCGCATCACGCGCGCCGCGGTGATGCCGCCGCGCGCGCTGGCGCTGGGCCTGGTGGCCACGCTGGCCGTGCTGGCGCTGGCCTGGCCGGTGACCAGCCATGCGCCGGCGGCGCTGGCCCGCGTGCCGGGTGCGCTGCGGCTGGACTGGATCCTGCTCTTCGTGCACCCGCTCACCTACGCCACCTCGCCGGCCTTCGTGTGGGCGCTGGTGGGCGGCGGCGCGCTGCTGCTGTTCGCACTGCCATTCCTGCCGCAGCCGGCACGTGCGGCGGTGGCGGTGGTGGACGCCGCCAACTGCAACGGCTGCAAGCGCTGCTTCGCCGACTGCCCCTACGCGGCCATCACCATGGTGCCGCACCCCAACCAGCGCATCGGCCGCACCCTGGCGCAGGTGGACCCCGACCTGTGCGCCGGCTGCGGCATCTGCGCCGGCGCCTGCCCGTCGTCGACGCCGTTTCGCAGCGCGGCGCAGCTCGTCACCGGCATCGACATGCCGCAGCTCACCGTGAGCGACCTGCGCCGCCAATTGCAGCAGGCGCTGGCGACGACGCGTTCGGCGCGGCCGCTGGTGGTGTTCGGCTGCGACCACGGCGCGCGCTGCAGCGGCCTGGGCGGTGCCGACGTGAGCCCGTTCAGCCTGCTGTGCACGGGCCAGTTGCCGCCTTCGTTCGTCGAATATGCCTTGCGCGACGGCGCCGCCGGCGTGCTGGTCGCGGCCTGCAGCGAAGGCGGCTGCGAATTCCGCCTCGGCGAGCGCTGGACGGCCGAGCGTCTGGCCGGCCAGCGCGAACCGCACCTGCGTGCGAGCGTGGCGCGCGAGCGTCTGGAACTGGTCTTCGCCGGCCCGGGCGACGAAGCCCTGCTGCTGGCCGGGCTGGACCGTCTGCGCCGCCGCGTGATCCCGTTCGAACCCGACGCCGACCTGCCGGCGCGCCTGCACCATGTCTGACACCCCGAATGTTCGTCCCGTCAAGCCGCTCGGCGCTGGAGCCTGGATCGGCCAGGTGCTGCTGTATGGGCTGTTCGCGCTGGCCATCGGCGTCTTCTCGCAATGGCCACCGTACCGGCACCTGGACGACGACCAGGCCCTCATCAAGCTCAGCTTTTCGCGCGTGGGCAAGCCGGTGGGCGACTGCCGCACCCTCAGCGCCGCCGAACTGGCCAAGCTGCCGCCGAACATGCGCGCGCCCACCAGCTGCCCGCGCGAGCGATCGCCGGTGACGGTGGAAGTGGACCTGGACGGCACCACGGTGCTCAAGCGCACCGCGCCACCCACCGGCCTGTCCAAGGACGGGGCTTCGGCGGTCTATGAACGCCTGGTGGTGCCGGTCGGTGAGCACCGCATCACCGTGCGTCTGTCGGACGACGTGCGCGCGCGCGACCACGCCTATCAGCACGAATCCACCGTGAAGCTGGTGCCCGGCCAGGTGCTGGTCATCGATTTCGACGCCGGGAAAGGCGGCATCACGCTGCAATGAACACACTCACTTCCGTCGACTCCGGCCAGCCCAGGCGGCCGGCCTTCGCTCCCGACACCGCGCCCGGGCCCGTGACCGCATCCAGCCCGGCGGCCTACACGCTGCCCGTGGTGGCGGCGGGCCAGCGCAGCCTGGCGCGCGCCTGGTTGTGGCTGGCGCTGGCCGCGCTGGTGGGCTCGGGGATGTTCTCGGTGCTGCTGGTGCTGGCACGCACGCCGGGCATCAATGCCTGGCTGCCGGCGGGCGACTTCTTCCGCGTCGCGCTGGTGGTGCACGTGGACCTCTCGGTGCTGGTCTGGTTCGTGGCCATCGCCGGCCTGCTGTGGAGCCTGAACCTGCGGCCGGCGCGATCACGCGCGGGCGCGGCGCTGGCCCGGCTGCCGCTGCTGCTGTGCGGGGCGGGCGCGGCGGGGATGGCGCTGGCGGCCTTCGTCGACCCTGGCCAGCCGGTGATGGCCAACTACATTCCCATGCTCGACAGCGCCACGTTCCGCGCCGCGGTGGGCGTATTCGGCGTGGGCGCGCTGCTGCTGGTGTTGCAAGGCCTGGTGCGTGCAGCGCCGGTCGGCCCGGCGCTGGACGGCGCCGGGGCCTTGCGCTTCGGCCTGCACGCCAGCGTGGTGGCCACCGGCGTGGCGCTGCTGGCCTTTGCCTGGTCGCTGGCCCTGGTGCCGAACTCGCTGCCGCCGAAGGCCTACTACGAGATCCTGTTCTGGGGCGGCGGCCACGCGCTGCAGTTCACCTGGACGCTGCTCATGCTGGTGGCCTGGCTGGCGCTGGCGCAGGCCTGCGGCGGCCGCATCCCCTTGAGCCCGCGCATCGTGCTGCTGCTCTTCGCGGTGGCGCTGGTGGGCGTCTTCGGCACGCCGCTGGCCTACCTGATGCACGACGTGAGCAGCGTGGAACACCGCGACATGCACACCTGGGGCATGCGCTTCGGCGGCGGCCTGGCCATTGCGCCGCTGGCGCTGGCGGTGCTGCTGGCGCTGGCGCCGCTGCGGCAACTGGCGGCCGAACGGCGCCCGCTGCGTGCCGCGCTGCTGGCTTCCATGCTGCTGTTCGTGGCCGGCGGCGTGATCGGCCTCACCATCAGCGGCAGCAACGTCAAGATCCCGGCGCACTACCACGGCTGCATCGTCGGCGTGACGCTGGCGCTGATGGGGCTGGTCTTCCACCTGCTGCCGCAGCTGGGCTACCGCGCACCCAGCGGCCGCCTGGCCGTGCTGCAGCCCTGGCTGTATGGCGTGGGGCAGTTGCTGCATATCGTGGGCCTGGTGTGGTCGGGCGGCTACGGCGTGCAGCGCAAGGTGGCCGGTGCCGAGCAGGTGCTGCGCAGCACGGGTGAGGTGGCCGGGATGGGCCTGATGGGCCTGGGCGGGCTGCTGGCCATCTGCGGCGGGCTGCTCTTCGTGGTGGTGGTGGCGCGCGCCATGCGCCGGCAGCCATGACGGCGGCGCCTTGATCGCGATGACGGAGCCAACGTGATGATCGCGATGACGGAGCCAACGCGATGATCGCATTGGTGCAGCGCGCGCTGCGCGCGGCCTTCATGAGTGCCGAGGCGCTATTCAACCGCGCCTTCGGCGACCGCCTCAACCCGCTGTACCACCTGGGCGCCATCACCTTCTTCCTGTTCTGGGTGGTGGGCGTGACCGGGCTCGTGCTCTACGCCTTCTTCGACACCAGCGTCACCGGTGCGTACAACTCGGTGGAGGCCATCACGCACGGGCTGTGGGGTGCCGGCGGCGTGGTGCGCACGGTGCACCGGCATGCGTCGGACGCGCTGGTGCTCACCATGCTGATCCACGCCGTGCGCTATTTCGCCTTCGACCGCCTGCGCGGCTTTCGCTGGTTCTCGTGGGTCACCGGCGTGGCGCTCATCTGGCTGGCCTACGTGGCCGGCGTCAACGGCTACATGCTGCCCTGGGACCGCCTGGCGCAGTTCGTCACCCAGGCCAGCTTCGAATGGCTGGACTGGATTCCCGGCTTCGGCGGCACGCTGATCCGCAATTTCATCCTGCCCGAGCACGTGAGCAACCGCCTGTTCTCGCTGCTCGTCTTCATCCACATCGGCGTGCCGCTGGTCATGCTGCTGGTGATGTGGGTCCACGTGCAGCGTGTGCCCAAGGCCGCGACACAGCCGCCGCGCCCGATTGCGCTGGCGCTGATGGTCACGCTGCTGGTGCTGGCGCTGGCCACGCCAGTGGTCAGCCAGGGACCGGCCGACCTGAATACGGCGCCGGCCGTGCTGGCGCTGGACTGGTTCCTGCTCACCCTGTTTCCGCTCATGTACGACTGGCCGCTGGGTGCCGTGTGGGGCCTGGTGGGTGGCGCCACGCTGCTGCTGCTGGCCTTGCCCTGGCTGCCGCCGCGGCGCGGCAACAAGCAGGCGCACCACGTCACGCTGCATCCGGGGCCGGCACGCATCTCGGCGCGAGCCGGCGAGACGCTGCTCGAAGCCGGCCTGCGCGCCGGCCTGAAGCTGCCCTACGACTGCCGCGCCGGCGGCTGCGGCCTGTGCCTGTGCACGGTGCTGAACGGCCAAGTCGACCCGGGTCCGTTCCAGGCCGCCGCACTGACTGAGGCCATGCGCGCGCGCGGCCAGGCGCTGATGTGTTGCGCGGTGGCGCTGGAAGACGTTGAACTGGAAGTGGAAGGCGTGGCCTCGCTGGCCGCCAGCGAGGCCGCGGAACTGCGCCGCCTGCAAGGCCGCGTGACGGCGATGGAACGCATCTCGTCCGACCTGATGCGCCTGTTCGTCACGCTGCCCGGCAACGAGAAGCTGGCCTTCGTGGCGGGCCAGTACATCAATATCATTCTCGAAGACGGTGCCAAGCGTGCCTTCTCGTTCGCCAATCCGCCGGCCGACGCGGGCCAACCGCCTTCGACGGCCGGCGACGTGATCGAACTGCACGTGCGGCTGATCCCCGGCGGCCGTTTCACCACGCATGTCTTCGAGGGCATGAAAGTCGGCGACACGCTCGACTTCGAAGGCCCGCTGGGCCGCTTCACGCTGCACGACAGCGAAAGGCCCATCCTCTTCCTGGCCGGCGCCACCGGCTTTGCGCCCATCAAGAGCATCCTGGAAGACGCCTTCCGCAAGGGCGTGCGGCGGCCGATGGAGCTGTACTGGGGCGTGCGCACCGCGGCCGACCTGTACCTGCTGGAGACCATCGAACGCTGGCAGCGCGAGCATGCCAACTTCCGTTTCGTGCCGGTGCTGTCGGAAGCCGGCGACGACGCGTCGTGGGCCGGCCGGCGCGGCTTCGTGCACGAAGCGCTGCTGGCCGACCACCCCGACCTGAACGGCTACGAGGTCTACGCCTGCGGTTCGGTGCGCATGGTGGAAGCGGCGGTGCCCGACTTCCTAGCGCACGGGCTGGGCGAGCAGTTCTGCTTCTCCGACGCCTTCACGCCGACGCGGTCGCCGGTGCCCGGGCAGGTGACTGAACCGGCAGCGGATTCAAAGACGACCGCAGCCACCTGAGGCGGGTGCCCCGCCGCTGGCCGGTGCCTTCGACGGCCCGGCAGCCGCGGCCCCCGGCGGCCTAGGGTCTAGCGTTGGGCCCGCAGCGGTGCCAGTGCTCCGCGCGCTTCGTCCACGATCCAGTCGTACACCGCCGAGACGCGCTGATCGTCCAAGGCACCCGTGGGATAGACCAGGCAGTAGCGCTTGCCGGTCGACACCGACTGCGCGAACGGCGCGATCAACTGGCCGCTTTCCAGTTCGGTGGTGGTCAGGGTCCGGCGTGCCATCGCCACGCCCATGCCGGCGATCGCGGCCTGGATGGTGATCTGGTTGCGGTTGAACATATAGCCGCGTCGCACATGGACGTGCGGCGCGCCGATGGCCTTGAGATAGCCCTCCCACTCGGCATAGGGCTGGCTGCCGCGCCACGCCGTCATGTCGTGCAGCAGCGGGTAGTCATCCAGGTTGTCGGGCGTGTCCAGTGGCGGCCGCTGGCGCATCAGCGCCGGCGAACATACCGGAAAGATCTCTTCCTCGACCAGCACCGTGCTCTGGAATCCCGGGTAGGTGCCATCGTTGAGATCGATCGCGAGGTCGAACTCGCCATCGCGCAGCGAACGGATGCTGTCCTCGGCCTCCACCTGCAGTTCGATCGCGGGATGGCGCCGCATCAAGTTGGGCATGCGGGGCAACAGCCAGATGGCCAGGAACGATGGCAGCGAGCGCAGCCGGACCACGCCGCTCAAGGTGCCGCCGCGCAGGCGGCCGAGCGCCAGGTCCACCGCCGCATACGCCGGATCGACGGCCGTCAGCAGACGTTGCCCTTCGTCCGTCAGCTCGAGATGCCGCGCCAGGCGCCGGAAGAGCTTGAGCCGCAGCCAGTCCTCCAGCCCCTTGATCTGCTGGCTCACCGCGCCGGTCGTGATGTGCAATTCCTCGCCCGCCTGGGTGAACGACAGGTGGCGCGCAGCGGCCAGGAAGACCTTCAGCCGGGCATGCACCTGGGACGGAACCTTGTCGGTCATGCTTTAGCTCCGCTAATGCGGGCTCGACAAATCATGGTTTGATCGTCGCGGCCGCCAGAGAAAGAATTCGTGCACTCCCCGCTCACGCCCCCGGCACGAGCGAGCCATGTTAAGCCGCGCTGCCGCGCTGCCGCGCTGCCGCGTTACCACGAGACCCCCCATGTCCATCAGCGTCCTCGACTTGTTCAAGATCGGCGTCGGCCCTTCGAGCTCGCACACCGTCGGCCCGATGCGGGCGGCCTTCGATTTTGTCCAGGGGCTCGAGTCCCGCGGCCAGCTGCCGGCGGTGCAGCGCATCGAGGTGCGGCTCTACGGTTCGCTGTCAGCCACGGGCATCGGACACGGCACCGACCGGGCGGTCGTCGTCGGGCTGATGGGCGAGCGGCCCGACCGCGTCAACTCTGACGCCATCGGGCCGGCCATCGACGGCGTGCGTTCCAGCCGAACACTGAGGCTCGCCGGCAAGGTGTCCGTGCCCTTCGAGTGGGAGCGCGACATGCGGTTGTTGCCGCTCACGCTGCCCTACCACCCGAATGCGATGCGCATCGCCGCGCACGGCGCCAGCGGCCTGCTGTGCGAGAACACCTATTACTCGGTCGGCGGCGGCTTCGTCGTCGACGAAGCGCAGGCCGCTGCCGGCCAGACCGGCATGGCCGACGTTCCCCTGCGCCACGAGTTCAGCAGCGCCGCCGAACTGCTCAGGATCTGCCGCCGGCAAGGCTTGCGCATCAGCCAGGTGATGTTGGAGAACGAACTTGCGTGGCGCAGCGAAGACGAGACGCGGACAGCGCTGCACGAGATCTGGGAAGCCATGCGCGGCTGCGTGGCGCGCGGCATGACGCAGGAAGGCATCCTGCCCGGCGGACTGAATGTGCGCCGCCGTGCCGCCGCCATGCACCGGGGGCTGCAGGAACGCGCGCAGCAGCACAACCTCATCAGCCTGACCTTTACCGCACTCGATTGGGTCAACCTCTATGCGCTGGCGGTCAACGAGGAGAACGCCGGTGGCGGCCGCGTCGTCACCGCACCGACCAACGGCGCGGCTGGCATCATCCCCGCGGTACTGCACTATTACATGCACTTCCAGCCCGGCAGCAGTGAGCGCGACGTCGTCGACTTCCTGCTTGCGGCCGCCGCGGTCGGCACCCTGTTCAAGAAGAATGCGTCGATCTCGGGCGCCGAAGTCGGCTGCCAGGGTGAGGTCGGCTCGGCCTGTGCGATGGCGGCGGCGGGGCTCACCGAGGTCATGGGCGGCACGCCCGAGCAGGTGGAGAACGCCGCCGAGATCGGCCTCGAACACAACCTGGGCCTGACCTGCGATCCGGTGGGCGGCCTGGTGCAGGTGCCCTGCATCGAACGCAATGCCATGGCGTCCATCAAGGCCATCAACGCCGCACAGCTGGCGCTGCGTGGCGATGGCGCCCACGCCATTTCGCTGGACCACGCCATCCGCACCATGCGCGACACCGGTCGCGACATGCTCGACAAATACAAGGAAACCTCGCGCGGCGGCCTCGCGGTCAGCTTCATCGAATGCTGAGCGCCGGCAGCGGCCGCGCGATCCGGGAGGAAGCCCGGCAGATTCACTGTTCTTCTTGCACGCAGACACCAATCCACAACGACACCGGAGACCGTTCATGACATCAGCCCTGAGAGCCATTCAAGGCTTCATCTTTCGCACCAGCCTCGTTACCCAGATCGCCATCGGCCTGGCTCTGGGCATCCTGCTCGCCTTGCTGGCCCCGGCGGCAGCACCGTCGGTGGGCGTGCTCGGCAGCATCTTCATCGCCGCCTTGAAGGCCGTGGCGCCGGTGCTGGTGATGGTGCTGGTGGCGGCGGCCATCGCCGGCCACAAGAGCGGGCAGCCGACACACATCAAGCCGATCCTGATGCTGTACCTGATCGGCACCTTCGTCGCAGCCGGGGTGGCGGTGATGGCCAGCTTTGCCTTCCCCACGACGCTGGTGCTCAACGTGCCGCCGGTCGCAGGCGAGCCGCCGGGCAACATCATGGGCGTGCTGAAGAACCTGGCGCTGAGCGCGGTGGCCAACCCGTTCCGGGCGCTGATGGAAGCCAATTTCATCGGCATCCTGAGCTGGGCCATCGCCCTGGGCATCGCGCTGCGCCATGCCAGCGAATCGACACGCCGGATGCTGGCCGACCTGGCCGACGCGGTGTCGTCGGTCGTCAAGCTCGTGATCCGCTTTGCGCCGCTGGGCATCTTCGGGTTGGTGGCCGCGACGCTGGCTGAGTCGGGCATGGGTGCGCTGCTCGGCTATGGCCAGTTGCTGCTGGTGCTGGTGGGCTGCATGCTCTTCGTTGCCCTGGTCACGAACCCGCTGATCGTCTTCTGGAAGACCCGCCGCAACCCCTATCCGTTGGTCTTCACTTGCCTGCGCGAGAGCGGCATCACGGCCTTCTTCACGCGCAGCTCGGCGGCCAATATCCCTGTGAATATGGAACTGTGCAAGCGCCTGAAGCTGCACGAGGACACTTACTCGATCTCGATCCCGCTGGGCGCGACCATCAACATGGCGGGTGCTGCGATCACCATCACGGTGATGACCCTGGCCGCGGCCCACACGCTGGGTATCAGCGTCG
>JAABPT010000045.1 GCA_011391855.1 Burkholderiales bacterium | reverse complement strand
GCGTCAGGAACCCCGCGTTCGCGGTCGATGATGGCCACCGCCATTTTCGACCGCAGCCCGGCCAGGCCCACCGGCGACCAGTTGGTGACCAGGCCCTCGAATTGCTCCAGCGCCCGCTGCAGCACGTCCAGCGGCAACTTGTGCAGTGCCCGCAAACCCTTCCTGGCCAGCGCCTGCTCCACGAAGACCAGGTGGCGCAGCGCGCGGCGCGTCTCCGGCAGTTCGTCCAGCAAGGCCTGCAACTGCTGGAGCATCACTGCCAACTCAGCCGCCTGCTTCTGACGCGCCAGCTCGTTGCGGCTCGCCGGCCGTTGGCTGCCCCCCGCGGATCCGCGCTTCTGAAGCACGACCTGCACACCCTGCTCGCCGCGCTGCAGGGACAGGTCGCAGGTGAATAAGGCGCTGGCGGCCTGCTGCAGTGGGCGCAGGAGTCGTGAAAAAGGGCTCATGGCTGGAAACCAGACGGTGGGGGCCGGCGAAACGGGCCCATGGCCAGGGTTTCGGCGGTTCGGCTGGCTTCTTGAGTCCCGGATGCGAATTTCTGCCAGGGCAGCACCGCCGCGCCGGACCCGGATCCGATGGCGCCCTGCCGCTTCGGCGGCAGCCCGCCCGCCTTCACGCGGCGCAGGTGCGGTTCTTGCCCGTGCGTTTGGCCTCGTACAGCGCCTCGTCGGCGCGCTCCAGCGCCGTCTCCAGCGCCTCGCCCGGCCGCCAGCCGGTGACGCCGGCAGAGAAGGTGACGAAGACCTCGCGGCCCTCGTACAGGAACAGCGCCTCGGTCAGGCCACGCTGCAGCCGCGTCAACGTCTGCTGACCCTCGACGGTCTCGGTGCGCGGCAGCAGCACCACGAACTCCTCGCCGCCGAACCGTGCCAGGTGGTCGCCCGGGCGCAGCCGCTCGCGCACCGAGGCTGCCAGCGACTTGAGCGCGCGGTCGCCCGCGGTGTGGCCCAGGCTGTCGTTGAGCTTCTTGAAATTGTCGATATCGATCAGGCCCACGGCCAGCGCGCCGCCATCGCGCCGGTGGCGGGCCACCTCGGCCTCGAAGGCCTGCATCAGGCCGCGCCGGTTGGCCACCTGGGTCAGCGCGTCGGTGGACACCTCCTCGGAAAGCCGGCGCGATTCGGCCTCGAGCTCGCGCACGCGTTCTTCCAGCCCGCTGGCGCGCGCGCTGTCGGCCTGCAGGCGCTCCTGCGATCGGCTCACCACCGAGTGCATGGCGCGGCTGTCGGCGAGCATGGCCTTGACGACGTCGGCCAGGCCTTCCAGCGAATCGGCCGATTCGATGGCGCTGGCGTGCTCCTCGGTCACGGTCTGCAGACGCCCGGTCTGTTCACCGAGTTGTCCGACCTCCAGCACCATGGCGTGGATGAGCTGCTTGAGCCCTTCGCGCGCGGCCTGACGCTCGTTGCGCACCTGCGACTGCCGCTCGCGCACTTCGGCCAGCAGCACGCTGGCCGCGCGCACGCCACGCGCGCTCAAACCTTCGGCCAGACGCGCCTGCACGGCCTCGCACTGGCCGCGCGCCCAGCTGTCGTCTTCGGCCAGTTCGGTGAGCCCCTGCGCCAGTTCGCGGCACAGCGCGCCCAATTGTTCGACGAGTTCGTTGCGGTGCGCAAACAGGCGCCGCGCCCGCTGCGCCAGCGTTTCCAGTTCGGCCAGGCGCGCAGCGCTCGGGCCCTCGGCGGCCACGGCCTGGGACAGGGTCGCCAGTTGCACCGCCAATTCGGCGGAGCGGGGTTCGTCGACAGGCAAGGCGGTGCGCACGATGCCGTCGAGCACCGCCAACAGTGGCAGCCAGGCCGTGGCGCCGGCCGCGCCCGCGTGAGCCGGCGAAGCCGGTTCGGCCGCCGGGTCCTCGATGCCGGTGTCCACCACGTCGGAAGGCTCGTCCTTTTCCCAAGCGGCCAGCAACATCTGCAAGCGGTGCAGCAGGCGCGGCGCATCGTTGCGGCTGCTGTCCAGCACGCGGCGCAGGCTTTCCTTGCGCCGCGCCCATGTCCACAGCCGGCCACCGCGACCCAGGCTGCCGACCAGCTGCTCGACCAGCGCCACCCAGGCCATGGCCTGGGCACGCGCATCGGCGGGCGGAGCGCCCTGGCCCGCCTCCTCGGCGTAGGCGCGGGCGTAGTTTTCCGGCGTGGGCTCCAGGTGGGCCTGTGCCAGGCGGCGCAGTGCACCGCGCGCCAGTGTGGCCGGCGAAACTGCGGCGCGGGTCGTGTCCATCACCGGTACTGCCTGCCGCCGGCAGTTCGAGTGGCCGCCTCGCCCGTGTCGCTGTCGACAGCGCTGCCGATCCACGGCGCCTTGCGCGGCAGCACGGTATGTTCCAGCCAGCGCTGCAGGTCGTCGGCCGGCACGGCGCGGCTGAACAGAAAGCCCTGCATCACGCCGCAGCCCAGGCGGTGCAGCACTTCCATCTGGCGCAGGGTCTCCACGCCCTCGGCCACCACGCGCAAGCCCAGCGAGCGCGCCAGCGCGATGATGGCCGTGACCACCGCCGAGCTCTGCGGCGTGATGCCGAGGTCGCGCACGAAGCTGCGGTCGACCTTCAGCTCCGAGATCGGCAGCGTGGTCAGATAGGCCAGCGACGAATAACCGGTGCCGAAGTCGTCGATGGAGATCTCCACGCCGATCTCGTTGAGCCGGTGCAGCGCCGGGATCACGTTCTGCAGATCTTTCATCAGGTTGTCTTCGGTGATCTCGAGCTGGATCATGCGGTGCGGCACGCTCACTGCCGTGACGCATTGGTGGATATGTTCGACCAAGTCGCTACGCTCGAACAGCCGGCTGGGCAGGTTCACGGCAATCGATTCGGCAAAGCCGAAGGCCTGCTGCCAGGCGCGGGCCTGCTTTGCGGCCTCGCGCAGCGCCCACTCCGACAGCGGCACGATGAGCCCGGTGTCCTCGGCCAGCGGAATGAAGTCGCCCGGCGGCACGAGCCGGCTGCCGCGCTGCCAGCGCATCAGTGCCTCGGCACCCACCATGCGCGCAGCGCGCACGTCGATCTTGGGCTGGTAGTGCAGCACCAGTTCGTCGCGCTCGATGGCCTTGTGCAGCGCCGTCTCCAGTTCCAGTTTCTCGCGGCCGCGGCCGGCGAGTTGCGGGCTGTAGATGGCCGAGGCGTTCTTGCCCTGCAGCTTGACCGAATACATGGCGACGTCGGAATTGCGCAGCAGGTCCACCACCGAAGCGCCGTCGCGCGGGTACATCGCCACGCCCACGCTGGCGGTGACGAAGCACTCCTGGCCGCCGACGAAGATGGGTTCGCGCAATGCCTCCAGCACACGCTGCGCCACGCGCTCGGCGTCGTCTTCGGAGACCACCTCGGGCAGCAGGGCGACGAATTCGTCGCCGCCCAGCCGGCCCACGGCCTCCAGCGAACGGTGCGAACGCACGCCCGCCGCTTCGAGCGCGCCTTCCATGACCTGCTCGCTGTGGCGCACGCAGGCACGCAGCCGGCGGCCCACCTCCACCAGCGCCTCGTCGCCGGCGCCGTGGCCGAGCGTGTCGTTGATGATCTTGAAGCGGTCCAGGTCGATCAGCAGCAGCGCAAACTGGTGCCCCATGCGGCGCGCCTGGTCCAAGGCTCGTTCGGCGCGCCAGATGAGCTGGCGCCGGTTGGGCAGGCCGGTGAGCGCGTCGAAATTGGCCAGCTGGCGGATCTTGTCCTCGGCCATGCGGCGGTCGGTCACGTCCTGCACGATGCCGGCGTAGCCGACGCCATGGCCGTGCTCGTTGAATTCGGGCTCGGCCTCGACGTGGATGATGCGCTGCCGGCCGTCGAGCAGCACGATGGGCACGTCGGTGGCCACCACGGAAGCGTGGCGCAGCGCCTCGTGCAGCTGGCGCAGGAAACTGCGGCGGTCGTCGTGCGGCACCATGCGCAGCAGCGTGCGCAGGCCCACCGCTTCGTGCGGGCCGTAGCCGAAGACGCGCAGCGCCTCGTGCGACATCACCAAGCCTGCGGCGTCGCCGCGCTCGCTGCGCCACCAGTCGAAACTGCCCATGCGCGCCAGGTCCTGCGCGCGCGCCAGCTTGGACTTGCTGCGCTCCAGTTCGATGCGCGTGCGCGAAGCCCGCAACAGGTAATGCAGCCGCCCGGCCAGCAGTCCCCACTGCGTGGCCTTGACGAAGAAGTCGGTGGCGCCGGCCTGATAGGCGCGCGTGATGGAAGCGTCGTCGTCCAGCCCGGTCAGCATCAGCACCGGCACGTTTTCGTGGCCCGGCAGCCGGCGCAGCGCGCGGCAGGTGTCGAAGCCGTCCAGGCGGGGCATCACCGCGTCGAGCACCACGACGTCGGGCGTCCAGTCGCGCAGCAGCGCCAGCGCTTGCTCGCCGCTGGAGGCACTGGTGATCTTGAAGCCCCGCTCGCGCAGTGCCAGCTCGGTGAGCAGCAGGTTGACTTCGTCGTCGTCGACGAGCAGGACCTCGGGCTGTGCCGGCAGGCTGGCGTCGGCGTAGGTGGGGGCTGGCGTCATGGGTGGAGCGGCGGTCAGGGCCGCAGCATAGCCCCAACGGCGCGCAGCGCCGCTTCACCGTCGGTGACCAGGCGCTGGACGTCGGCCGGCAGGTCGCCGGGCTCGCCGGCGCGAAGCCGGCGCTCGACGTCGGCACAAGCGGCCGACAGCGCCAAGGCCCCCACGCTGGCCGACGAAGACTTCAGCGTGTGCGCCACGCCCGCCACCACGCCCGGGTCGCCGGTGTCGAGTTCGGCGCGCAACTGCACCAGCATGCGCGCCAACGAGGTCTCGAACGCCGCCAGCACGCGGTTGAGCACGCCGTGGCGGCCGTCGGGGTCGAGCTCACGCAGGCGCGCCAGCGCACCGGCGTCCAGCGTGGCCAGCGGCAGACCGCCGCCCGCGGGCGCACCCGAAGTGAAGGAATCGGAATTCATGCTTGCTGCTGGCAGGGTCGCAGCGGCGAGCCTGCCACACCCGGCACACCTGCCAAACTTGCCAAACCTGCACCACGGCCCGGCACCGGCCGGCACCTTCCGTGCAACCTGCAAATGCAGCCATGGCCCGTCAAGCGGGGAAAGTTCGGGGCGTGGACGGGCGCGGACATCGCGGTCTCCGGCAAAGAGGCGGGTGGAATGCAGCCGCGCACACGGCCACCAGGTCCGGCCGAAGGCCAGACCATAACCGGACTTTCGGCGCCCACACCCCGAACTTGAGGCGCCGGCCGTTGACCGATCCCTACAATCGTTGGCATGTTCGACTTGCGTCCGCGTTGCCTAGGCCGAGCGGCCGGCAGGGTGGCCGCCACGTGGGTCACGCCAGGCCTGGCCGGCTGCAGCGATGCCTTGCAAGGGCCGGCGGCTTGGGCCTACGCCACGCTCGCCACCGCCGGCGTGGCCGTTGCGGGCTACCTGCTGGGGGCCGCACGCGGTCGGGCTGCTGCCGTCTCGGCCTTGCGCCGCTGCAACGACGAGTTGCGTCACCGGAGCCAGCTGCAGGCCGACTGGACCTGGGAGACCGACGCCGCGCACCGCCTGCGGGCCTGGAGCGCACCGGGCCCGGCTGCGGCCGACGCCCCCGACGGCGCCGACGGCCTGTTCCCAGCCAGTGGCGCCACGGCCGAGCTGGCCGCCAAGCTGCAGGCACAACAGGCATTTTCCGGGCTGCGCCTGCGCGCCAACCCGCCCGTGCACGGCAGCGCCGGCTGGGAACTTCGCGGCGAGCCGCGGCTGGACGACCTGGGCGTCTTCGCCGGCTACGTCGGCACGGCACGGCCCACCGACACCGACGACGCCTTGCGCACCGCCGCCGCCGCGCTGGCCCCGGCGCTGGAGGCCCACGCGGCGCCGGCCCTGGTGGTGTTCCAAGCCGGCCAGGGCTGGCAATTGCAGCACGCCAATGCGGCCGCCCTGGCGCTGTGGCCCGCCCTTGCCGCGGACAGCGATGCCGGCGCCACCTTGGCCACCCTGCCGGCGGCGGTGGCCGAAACCTGCCGCGACCTGGCCGCGGGCACGGTGGCCGAGGCCGCGGGCTGGCAGCTGTGGGCGCTGCCGGGACTGCCCGCCGGCCGCCGCGGCCTGCTGCTGCTGCAGCGCACTGCTGCCTTGGCGGCTGCGGGCACGCCGGCTGTAGACGAAGCCAACGAGAACGACAACGACAACGACAACCACAACGACAGCGACAGCTTCAGCTTCACGGTCACGCACGACCTGCGCGCGCCGATCCGCGTCGTGGAAGGCTTCACTCGCATCCTCAAGGAGGACTACGGCCGGCTGCTCGACCGCGTCGGCAACGACCACCTGGACCGCGTGCTCGGTGCAGCGACACGCATGAACCTGATGATCGACGCACTGCTGACGCTGGCCCGCTTGTCGGCGCAGCCGCTGGCGCGGGAGCCGGTGAACCTTTCGCAGATGGCGTCGTGGGTGGTGGACGACCTGCAGCGCGGCGCGCCCGGACGCGTGGCGCAGGTCGACATCGAACCCGGGTTGACCGCGCAGGGCGACCCGACGCTGCTGCGCCAGGTGCTCGAGAACCTGCTCGGAAACGCCTGGAAATACAGTGCACGGCTCGAATGTGCACGGATCAGCCTGCGACGCGTGGCGCGCGACGGCCGCAGCGTGTTCGAAGTGCGCGACAACGGCGCCGGCTTCGACCTGCGTTCGGCGCAACGGCTGTTCGGCCTTTTCCAGCGCCTGCACAGCGCCAGCGACTTTCCCGGTCATGGCGTCGGCCTGGCCTCGGTGCGGCGCATCGTTCGCCGGCATGGCGGCGAGGTCTGGGCCGAGTCCGAACCGGGCCGCGGCGCGGCTTTCTTCTTCACGCTGGGCTGACGCGCCGGCGAGCCGCCGTCAGCCTGCGGTTCGCGCCAATTCCTCCACCGCCGCCAGCAGACGCCGCGCCTGCTCGACCAGCGGCCGCTGCTGTTCCTGCGCCAGCCGCTGCAGCCGCTGCCAGGCCTCGGCGCGGGTCAGCCGATGGCGGTGCATCAGCACGCCCACCGCCAGCGGCAGCGGATCATCCAGCACGGCGCCGGCGGCGGGGACCTCGCGCGGTGCCGGCTCGGCGCTGCGCAAGCGCGCAAAGGCGGCCTCGACGCTGGGCACGATCTGCCCCACGTCCAGCGGCTTGATCAGGTAGGCCAGCGCACCCAGCGCCTGCACCTGCGCCAGCGTCGCCTCGTCGGCAAAGGCCGAGAGGAACATGAAGGGGATGCGGTAGACGTCGCGCAGCGTCTCGGCGACGTCGAAGCCGCTCTTGCCTTCCATGCGGATGTCCAGCAGGGCCAGTTGCGGCCGGTGTTCGCGCGCCAGCAGGATGGCGTCGTCGCCGTTGTCGGCGTCGATGACCTCGTAACCGGCCTCGGCCAGGCCGTGCGTCACGGTGGCGAGCACCAGCCGGTCGTCGTCGACGACCAGGATCTTGCCCTTGCTGACGCCAGGCCCCGCCATGGGGCAGATTGTCACCTAAGCCACTGCAGCTGCCGCAGCTGCCGCTGCTGCTGCCGCTGCCGACGCCGCGTCCGGCAGCCGCACGCTCGGGGGCCGCAACCCGACCTCGGCCACGACCTCGTCGCCTTGCTGCCGCAGCGACAGGCTGCTGCTGCGGCGCGGCAGCAGTGCGCGCACCAGACCCAACCCCGACACGCCGCCGCGCACCTGAGCGAGGTCGAACCCCGCCGCCAGCGTGCCGGCACCGGCAATGCGGATCGACACCGTGTCGCCCTGCGCCGCCAGGCTGCAACGAATATCGCCGCCCGAGCCGTGCTTGATGGCGTTGGTGAGCAGTTCGTTGACGGTCAGCGCCACCGGGATCGCTTCGGCCTCGGGCAGCAGGTGCGGCACCTCCCCCTGCAGCGCCACCACGATGGTGCGCCCGAAGGTGCGCTGCACCGAAGCTGCAATGGCCCGCAGCAGGCCGGCCACCGCCAGTGGCCCGCTGGCGCCGACCTGCAGGCCGTAGACCTGGGCGATGGCCTGCACCTGGCCCACGGCCTCGGACAACACGGCCGACAACTCGGGGTGGCGGGCCGCGTTCTGCTGCAGCAGCCCGGCCACACCCTGCAGGTTGTT
>JAABPT010000044.1 GCA_011391855.1 Burkholderiales bacterium | reverse complement strand
GGCTTGCTCCTTGGTGCCGGGGATCTGGCCCAGGTCCAGCGCCAGTTGCAGCAGTTCGTCGCAGGCGTCCTGGACCTGGTCCGCGGCCGTCTGTGCGCTCTCTTGCAGCGCCTGTTCGTGGTCGACGAACAGCGGGTTGTCCTGCCAGCCCTGGCCCTGCGGTTCGTAGGCCGGGTTGTCGGTCCACGACGGTCCGTCGCCGGGCTGCCGCTGCACGGCCGGCGGGTGAGTCGCCGGCGGCTGCCAGCGCTGGACCACCTGGCGCTGCCGCGTCAGCCGCGGGCTGGCGTCGACCAGCGCCTGCAGCGCCAGCGGCCGGCCGCTGCCGTGCGCCGCGGCGCAGTGCGTGCGCCCGACCGCTTCGAGACCCAGGACGAAGCCTTCTTCGACCGCGTGCGCGCCGGTTATGCCGCCCGCGCAGCGGCCGATCAAGACCGTTTCGCGCGCCTGCAGGCCGAGGCCGACCCGGCCGCGGTGTGGCAACAGGTGCAGGCCGCCGTGGAGGCACGCCCGTGGTGGTAGGCGCCGACGGCACGCTGCCGTTGCCCTGGCTGGCCGACCCGCTTGTGGCGGCGCTGGCCACGCACCGCGGCCACGCGCTGCTGGTGCACGGCGCGGCCGGTGTCGGCGCGCTGTCGTTTGCCTTGGTATTGGCGCAAGCCTGGCTGTGCGAAGGTGACGGCCCAGACCCCAGCCATGGCGCAGGCGTAAGCGTAGGCGTAGGCGAGGGCAGTCGCGCCCATACCCGGCCCTGCGGCCGCTGTGGCAGCTGCCGCCTGGTGCAGTCCCGCGTGCACCCCGACCTGCTGGTGCTGCTGCCCGAAACGCTGCGCCGCGCCCACGACTGGCCACTGGGCGGCGACAAGCAGGAAGACGATGCCAAGAAGAAACCCAGTCGGCAGATCCGCATCGACGAGGTGCGCACCGTGATCGACTGGGCCACGCGCACCAGCGCCCGCGGCCGCGGCAAGGTGGCGGTGCTGCACCCGGCCGAGGCGCTGAATATCCAGTCGGCCAGTGCGCTGTTGAAGACGCTGGAAGAGCCGCCCGCCGGCACCCGGCTGGTGCTGACCGCCGGCGACCCCGCGCTGCTGCTGCCCACGGTGCGCAGCCGCTGCCAGCGCCTGCTTTTGCCGGCCCCGCCGGCCGACGTGGCGGCGGCCTGGCTGGCCGCGCAAGGCGTGGCCCAGCCCGAGGTGCTGCTGGCCGCGTGCAGCGGTCGCCCCCTGGATGCGCTGGCGCTGGCGCAGGCCGGCATCGACGCGGCCGCCTGGTCTGCGCTGCCTGCCGCGGTGGCACGCGGCCAGGCGACCGCCATGGCCGGCTGGCCGGTGCCGCAGGCCGTGGACGCCTTGCAGAAGCTGTGCCACGACGCCATGGCGCGCGCCAGCGGCGCACCGGCCGTCTACTTTCCCACCGAGCGTGTGCCCGCCGGCAGTGCCTGGCTGGCGCTGACGAGCTGGTCGCAGGAGCTGGCGCGCATCGCCCGCCACGAGGACCATCCCTGGCAGGAAGCGCTGATGATCGACGCGCTCGTGACGCAGGGCCGGCTGGCGATGGCCTCGGCACCTCCGCTGTCACCACCGCCATCGCCAGCGGCACCGCCGCGCCGGGGCTTCGCTACACTGCCGCCATGAAGGACGCCCCCTCCACCCGTTCAGGCGGGCTCGGCCCACCCGTGGCACCGAGCGGCGGGGTGCGGCCGAGCGTGATCCAGCTCGTCTTTCGCGAGAAGGGCGCGCTGTACGCCGCCTACATGCCCTTGCTCACCGACGGCGGGCTGTTCGTGCCGACCACGCGTGACTACCGACTGGGCGAAGACATCTATCTGCTGCTTTCGCTGCCCGACGACCCGCAGCGCTTTCCGGTGGCCGGCAAGGTGGCCTGGATCACGCCGGCCAATGCCTCGGGCGGACGTACGCAGGGCGTGGGCGTGCGCTTTCCCAACGACGAGAAGTCGCGCCAGGTCAAGCTGAAGATCGAGGAACTGCTGGGCACCAGCCTCCAGTCGGCCAAGCCGACGCAGACCCTTTGAACCCGGCGGCGCGCCCGCGCCTGGCACGGGGCCGCCCACGCGCCGCATGTACGTCGACTCGCACTGCCACCTGAGCTTTCCCGAGCTGCACGACCGCCTGCCGGAACTGCGGCGCGAGATGGCCGCGGCCGGCGTGGACCGCGCGCTGTGCATCTGCACCACGCTGGAGGAATTCGAGCGCGTGCATGCGCTGGCGCTGGCGCACGACAATTTCTGGTGCACGGTGGGCGTGCACCCCGACAACGAGGGCGTCCAGGAGCCCGGCGTCGAAGACCTGGTGGCACGCACGCGCTTGCCGCGGGTGGTGGCCATCGGCGAAACGGGACTCGACTACTACCGCCTGGCCGGCCGCAGCGTGGCGCAGATGGAATGGCAGCGCGAGCGCTTCCGCGTCCACATCCGCGCCGCGCGCGCCAGCGGCCTGCCGCTGGTGGTGCACACCCGCAGCGCCAGCGTCGACACCCTGGCGTTGCTGCGCGACGAAGGGCAGGGCGCCGTGCGCGGCGTCTTCCACTGCTTCACCGAGACGCTGGAAGTGGCCGCCGCGGCGCTGGACCTGGGCTTCGACATCTCGTTTTCCGGCATCCTGACTTTCCGCAATGCCGAGGAACTGCGCGCCGTGGCCCGTTTCGTACCGCTGGAGCGTTGCTTGATCGAGACCGACAGCCCCTACCTGGCGCCCATGCCTTATCGAGGCAAGACCAACCACCCCGCGCTGGTGGCCTACGTGGCAGCAAAGCTGGCCGAGCTCAAGGGCCTGCCCGTGGCCGATGTGGCGCGGTCCACGAGCACCAATTTCGAACGTCTTTTTGACTTGGCACCGCTTCCCGCGGGGCTGGAGAACTCATGATGTATTACTTTAGATATATAGCCTATCTATTTATTTCAATTGCATGTTTTTCTGTTCACGCAGGTGCCTATGAAGACTTCTTCCGGGCCGTGAACGTGGACAACGCGCGCACGGTGGACCAGTTGCTGGAGCGCGGCTTCGACCCCAATTCGGCCGACGAGAAGGGTCAGGTCGGCCTGTACCTGGCGCTGCGCGAGGGTTCGTTGCAGGTCGCCGAAACCTTGCTGAAGCATCCGGCGCTGAAGGTCGACGTCGCCAATCCCACCGACGAGACGCCGCTGATGATGGCCGCGTTGCGCGGCAACCTGGAGTGGACGCGGCGCCTGCTGGACCGCGGCGCCCAGCTCAATCGCAAGGGCTGGACGCCGCTGCATTACGCCGCCAGCGGGCCGGAGCCGAAGGTGGTCTCGTTCCTGCTCGACCGCGGTGCCGAGATCGAGGCGCGGTCACCCAACGGCACCACGCCGCTGATGATGGCGGCGCGTTATGGCGCCTACGACGCCGCCGAGCGCCTGCTGGCGCGCGGTGCCGACCCGCGCTTGCGCAACGACCTGGGTCTGAATGCGGCGGACTTTGCCCGCCAGGGTGACCGCGAAGCCCTGGCCGCCAAACTGGAACAAGCTGCCAAATAGTGCTTGCGGGTGTCATCCAGGAAACCAACCGTGTCAGAAGTCATCCGACACAGCGCTTGGTGCAGCGCCCACTGGGCCGGCGCTGATCCCGCGCCTAGAGTTGCCGATAAGGCTGTGACTTCATGGCCTCAGGAGCTACGACATGCCGCACCCGACTCCGGAACGCAACCCGTTCATGCTGATGATCAACCCCGAGGTGGTGTTCGCCGCCATGGAAGCCTCTGAACGGCTCGGGCAACTCAACCGCCACCTGTGCCGACCGCTCGACCGCGTGGTGCCGGTGGGGGCCGATGCCGCTGCGCCGGCGGTGGCCGAAGACGACGACGAAGAAGAGATCGAACTGCCTCCGGAATTTTGAGATCCCGGCGGTCGCGCGTGGCGGCCGCAGCTTTGAAGACGGGTTAACAGCCATCGTTTGTATTGTGCACGATGTATATTATGTTAACTTGCATTTTGAGTTGACGGTGCATCGAAAGAGATCGGTTCGGGAACTGCGCTCCGCCGCCCGCCCCGCCCGGGGCACACGAACGCGACAAGCCCTTCTTCCCTTGTTGTCAGCGGCGCTACTTCACCAGCGTGACCGGCACTTCCGAGAGCTGGATCACCTTGTGTGCCGTCGAGCCCAGGAATACATGGTCCAGGTCGCTCAGGCCGCGGGTGCCCATCACGATGCCGACGCAGGCCTGCTCCTTGGCCACGCGCGCGATTACCTCGCCGGGCTGCCCGAACAGCACCATCAGTTCGTAAGTCAGCCCTGCCGCGTCGACCAGCGTGCGTGCCTCCCGGGCGTCGGCCTCGCCCAGCTGCTGCAAGTGCGTCAGGGCTTCCTTGTTGAGCAGGCCGCCGGCATACCAGCGCTCCAGGGTCTGCTGCACGTTCACCAGCACGATCTTCACATTGCCGGCCGATTGCGCCATATCGATCGCATGCCTGAGCGCACGCAGGCAGGCCTCGGAGCCGTCGACGGGAACCAGGATCTTGCGCATCGCCACCTCCGCGAAAGTCAGACCGAACAGGCCGACATGCAGCCATCGGCACCACGATAGTCCGCTGCCTGGGCCCGCGGTTGACCCTGGTCAAGCTCGCCGCCGGCCCGGGCGCGGGTGGGCTCGGGGGTGCGTGCCGGTATCACGTGGCTACACTCGGCGTTGCATGGCGACACAACAACACAGACAACAACACAGACGAGGGGCCGTTGCCGCCGCACCCGGCGGTGTGGTCACGATCGGCATGGTGGCGAAGGCGGCGGGTGTCTCGCCCAGCACCGTTTCGCGCATCCTCAACGGCACGGCTGCGGTGCACGAAGGCAAGCAGCGCGCCGTCGATGAAGCCGTCAAGCGCTTGGGCTTCGTACCCAATCCGATGGCGCGTGGACTGGCCGGCGGCCGCACGCTGAGCGTGGGTGTCGTCACGCAGGCGATCGACAGCCCCTTCTACGGCGTGGCGCTGCGCGGCATCGAGGAAGCGCTAGACGCCGCCGGCTACAGCCCCTTGTTCGTCAGCGGCCACTGGAGTGCCGCCGAAGAAGCGCGCTGCATCGCGGTGCTGCGCTCGCGGCGAGTCGACGGCATCATCGTGCTCACCGGCCGTCTCAGCGACAGTGCGCTGGCGGGCTACGCCAAGGCGCTTCCCGTGGTGGTGACCGGGCGCACGCTGTCGGCGCCGCAACTGGTGTCGCTGGACTTCGACAATTTCGAAGGCGCCCGGCTGGCCACGCACCACTTGCTGGCATTGGGGCACCGCCGCATCGCCTTCATCAGCGGCGACGTTGCGCACCCCGACGCGGTCGATCGGCTCCGCGGCTACCGTGCTGCTGTCGAAGCCGCCGGGCTGCGCTACGACCCGGCGCTGGTGATCTCCGGCCTGTTCACCGAAGAAAGCGGGTTGTTGGCCGTGAACCGGCTGCTGGACAGCCGCCAGCCCTTCAGCGCCATCTTTGCCGCCAACGACCAAATGGCGTTCGGCGCCTGCCTGGGCCTGCACCGGCGCGGACTGCGCGTGCCACACGACGTGTCGGTGGTGGGCTTCGACGACCTGCCGACGTCGCGCTACGCAGTGCCGCCACTGACCACCGTGCACCACCCGGCGCACGAGGTCGGCCGGCTCGCCGCCAACGCCATGCTGGCCTTGTTGCGCGGTGACATGCCCGACAGCGCCGTGCCGGTGCCCCGGGTGCTGGTGCGCGAGTCCAGCGGCCTGCCGGCGGCCGCAGCCTGAACAGGCGGCGGGCTCGTCGCGTCGAGCCGCCGCTGCAGACCCCCGCGCTTACCCTCGATTGACACGCTTACAAGCGCTCCCTATAGTTTGAAAGCGCTTTCACGTGGTGACGATGTTGCCCGGGCCGCAAACCAACGAGGAATGCAGAGGGTGACGACACGCAGGGCAGGACTCCGCAATGCGCTCGCCTTGTCGGCCCTCGGGTGGGCCCTGGTCGCGGGCCCGGTCGGCGCCCAGCAGATGCTCACCGTGGCCGCCTTCCCGGCTGTGGACGAAATTGTTCGGGCCGCCGTGCCGCGGTGGAAGAAGCTGCACCCCAACGTCGACATCAAGGTCGTGAGCCGGCAGTCCGACGACCACCACACGGCCATGACCACCGCGCTGTCCACGACCGTCTACCTGCCCGACGTGATGGCGCTGGAGGTCGGCTACGTGGGCCGCTTCGCGCAGGGCGGCGGGCTCGAGGACCTGTCGCGCGAACCCTTCGACATCGCCCGTTTCCGCAGCCGCTTCGTGGCCTACGCCTACGACCAGGCCACCGCGCGCAGCGGCGCCGTGGTCGCCGCACCCACCGACATCGGCCCCGGCACCCTGCTCTACCGCGCCGACATCGTGGCCCGGGCGGGTGTCGACGAAGCCGAGTTGACTCGTTCCTGGGACAGCTACGTGGCCGCCGGCGTGAAGATCAAGGAGGCCACTGGCGCCTACCTGATGCCACATGCGCGCGACATGAAGGACATCGTCATCCGCACCGGCATCCAGCCCGGCGAGGGCCTCTATTTCGACAACCAGTCGCGCGTGCTCGTCACCTCGCCGCGCTTCGTGCGTGCCTTCGAACTGGCGCGTGACGTACGCCGCAACAAACTCGACGCCAAGGTGGCGGCTTGGTCCAACGAATGGAGCGAAGGCTTCAAGCGCGGCACGCTGGCGACGCAGTTTTCCGGCGCCTGGCTGGCCGGGCACCTGAAAAACTGGCTGGCGCCCGAGACCGCCGGCCACTGGCGCGCGGCGCAACTGCCCGATGGCGCGTTCGCGGCCTACGGCGGCACCTTTCTGGCCATTCCGCGCGGCTCGCCGGTGGCGAACAAACCGCTGGCCTGGCAGTTCATCCAGTTGCTGACGCTGCAGCGCGAGCAGCAGCTGGCTGCCTTCAAGTCGCAGGACGCCTTCCCGGCGTTGCTGGAGACCTTCGACGACCCCTTTTTCGACCAGCCCCTGCCCTTCCTGGGCGGCCAGCCGGCGCGGCTGCTGTGGCGCGACGCGGCGCGCCGTATCGCGGCGGTGGACGTGCACAAGCAGGACTCGTTCGCTTCGGAGGTCATCGACACCGAACTCGACAAGGTGCTCGACCGCGGCAAGGACATCGCCGTGGCGCTGGCCGACGCGCACCGGCTGCTGGAAAAGCGCGCCCGGCGCTGAATCCCGGCCGTCCGCTGCAAGACACCCTGCCATGCGCCTGCCCGCCGCCCTGAGCCTGTCCCCGCGCTGGGCGCCCTACGTGCTGATCAGCCCGTTTCTGTTGCTGTTTTTCGTCTTCGGCGTGGGGCCGCTGCTGTTTTCGCTTTACCTCGCGTTCCAGACCTGGGAGCCCACCGCCGGCCTGCAGGCCATGGAATACGTGGGCCTGGGCAATTTCGCCTTCGCTCTGGAAGACGAGTGGTTCTGGAAGTCACTGGGCAACACCGGTTGGCTGGCCGTGGCCTCGGGCGTGCCGCAGCACCTGGTGGCCATTCCGCTGGCGGTATTCATCCACACCAGTTTCAAGCACCTGCGCGACGGCGTCATCGGCGCCTACTTCCTGCCCTACATCACCAGCACGGTGGCCATCGCCATCCTGTTCAGTTCGCTCTTTTCCACCGACTACGGGCTCATCAACGTGGGCCTGGGGGCGCTGTTCGGCGGCGAGCCGATCGACTGGCTGGGAGCGCCGGAAAATATCAAGCCGGCGATCGCCATGATCGTCTTCTGGCGTTATGTCGGCTTCAACGTGGTGCTGTATCTCGCGGCGCTGCAGACGATTCCGAAGGACTTGTACGAAGCCGCCACCATGGACGGCGCCGGCCGGCTGCAGCAGTTCTTCTACATCACGCTGCCGAGCCTCAAACCCATGATCTTCTTCGGCGTCACGCTCAGCGTCATCGGCGGCCTGCAGCTGTTCGAGGAACCCTTCATCCTGACCGGCGGCCGCGGCGGCAGCGACCAGGCGGGCATGACGACCGCCATCTACCTGTACCGCATGGCCTTCGACTTCAACGACTTCGGCGCCGCCAGTGCCATGTCGTGGCTGCTGTTCCTGGTCGTCGCGCTGCTCACCTGGCT
>JAABPT010000043.1 GCA_011391855.1 Burkholderiales bacterium | reverse complement strand
TCGAGCGACGACGTCACCTCGTCCAGCAGCAGGATCGCCGGATCCGGCAGGATGGCGCGCGCCAGCGACAGGCGCTGCTTCGTGCACCAGGCATCGATGGTGTCGCCATCGGCGTACTCCATCACCAGGTAGGGCGCCTCGTCGTCGGCCACGGCGTCCAGGATCTGCACCACGTTGGGGTGGTGCAGGCGGCCCACCAGTGCCGCCTCGGCGGCGAAGAAGCGCTGCTGGAAGTGCGACTCGCGCGAGTCCGGGAACAGCCCCGGGCGCACGCGCTTGATGGCCACTTCGACATCGTTGAAGGGGTCGTGGGCGAGGAAGACCTCGCTGGTGGCGCCTTCGCCGAGCTTGCGCCGGACATGGTATTTGCCGATCAGCGCCGGCAGCCCGGCGGCGAGCGTGTCGGGCAGGGTGGCGGCAAGGCGCTTCAGCGGCATGGGGCTCACGAAGTGGGGGCGCGGGACGGGCCGCGGCGGATCGGTCAGTGGTGAAGGCGCGCGGTGGCGTCGATCTTGCCGTTGCCGGCGCCGCGCCAAGCGGGGAACAGCCGGGTCGAACCCCGGCAGATCGGCGCTGCGGCGGGCGGGCCGGGTGCCCAACTTAGAATCCGGCAATGATCCAAGTGAAGCAGGACCTGCTGGCCGCGCTGCAGTCGGCGCTGGGCGAAGTGGCCGCCGGCGCAGGGCTGGCGCCCGCTGCGGCTGCCTTCGAGTCGCCCAAGCAGGCCTCGCATGGCGACCTGGCCATCACCGCGGCCATGCCCATGGCGCGCACGCTGAAGAAGAACCCGCGCGAACTGGCCACGGCGCTGCTGCAGGCGCTGCAGGCGCAGGCCGCGGTGCAGCGCTGGGTGCAGTCGCTGGAGATCGCCGGCCCCGGCTTCATCAATCTGCGCCTGCGGCCCGCCGCACGGCAGGCGGTGGTGGCCGAGGTGCTGGCCGCCGGTGAGAGCTACGGCCGCCAGAGTGCCAGCGGCCGCCGCGTGATGGTCGAGTTCGTCTCCGCCAACCCCACCGGCCCGCTGCACGTGGGCCACGGACGCAACGCCGCGCTGGGCGACTGCATCTGCAACCTGCTGCAAAGCCAGGGCGCCGAGGTGCTGCGCGAGTTCTATTACAACGACGCCGGGGTGCAGATCGCCAACCTGGGGCTTTCGGTGCAGCGCCGCCTGCAGGGCTTCAAGCCCGGTGACGCGGAATGGCCCGAACAGGCCTACAACGGCGAATACATCGCCGATATCGCTGCCGATTTCGCCGCCCGCAAGACCGTGCACGCAGACGACCGCGAATTCACCGCCAGCGGCGACGTGGCCGACCTGCACGGCATCACGCAATTCGCCGTGGCTTTCCTGCGCCACGAGCAGGACCTGGACCTGCAGGCCTTCGGCGTGCGCTTCGACCACTACTTCCTGGAAAGCAGCCTGTACAGCAGCGGCCGCGTCGAAGAAACCGTGCGCCGCCTGGTGGCCAGCGGCAAGACCTACGAGAAAGACGGCGCGCTGTGGCTGCGCACCACCGACTACGGCGACGACAAGGACCGCGTCATGCGCAAGTCGGCGCTAGCCGGCGCCGACTCCACAGTTCCGGACGGCACCATCTACACCTATTTCGTGCCCGACGTGGCCTACCACGTGACCAAGTTCGAGCGCGGTTATGCCGAGGTCGTCAACGTGCAGGGCACCGACCACCACGGCACCGTGGCCCGCGTGCGCGCCGGGCTGCAAGCCGTGGGCCTGGGCATCCCGCCCGGCTACCCCGACTACGTGCTCTACAAGATGATCGCCGTCATGAAGGGCGGCCAGGAAGTGAAGATGTCCAAGCGCGCCGGCACCTCGGTGTCGGTGCGCGACCTCATCGACTGGACCAGCCGCGACGCCGTGCGCTTCTTTCTCATCAGCCGCAAGGCCGACACCGAATTCACCTTCGACGTCGACCTGGCGCTGCAGGCCAACGACGAAAACCCGGTCTTCTACGTGCAGTACGCCCATGCGCGCATCTGCTCGGTGCTGGCGCAGTACGGGCGTGATCGTGACGACACGAGTGCCGATCTGTCCTTGCTGGTGGCGCCCAGCGAGGCCGCGCTCATGCTCAAGCTGGCCGAGTACCCCGAGATGCTGACCCGCGCCGCGGCCGAGCGCGCGCCGCACGACGTGGCTTTCTACCTGCGCGACCTGGCGGCGGCCTTCCACACTTATTACGCCAGTGAGCGCTTCCTGGTCGACGACGCGGCCCTGGCGCGCGCGCGCATGGCCTTGCTGGCGGCCACGGCACAGGTGCTGCGCAACGCGCTGGCCCTGCTGGGCGTGAGCGCGCCGCAGGCGATGGTGCGCGAGGCGCCGGTGGCGCAGGAGGCGGCGGCATGACGAATTCCCTGGCCGGCGAGCGCGGCGGTTTCGTGATGGGACTGGTGGTCGGCCTGCTCGTCGGCCTGGCGCTGGCGCTGGGCGTGGCCTTGTACATCACCAAGGCGCCGGTGCCCTTCATCAACAAGGTGCCGCAGCGCACTGCCGAGCAGGACAGCGCCGAGACCGAACGCAATCGCAACTGGGACCCCAACGGTGCGCTGGGTGCCAAGCCGCTGCCGCGGGTGGCGTCGCCGTCGGCCTCGAGCGCGGCGGCAGGCGCTGCGCCGCTGCCACAGGCGGCCGCGCCAGTGGCCGCGGCGTCGACCGCTGCCGTGACGGCCGCGGTGCCGCCGCCCGCCAAGCCGGCACCGCGTGACCCGGCGGCGGGTCTGGCCACCGGCAGCGGCGCCGCCACGCCCGCCACGTTACGACCCGGCGCGTCCGCCCCCGACCCGTTCTTCTATTTCGTGCAGGCTGGCGCCTATACCCGCAGCGAAGAGGCCGAGCAGCAGCGCGCCCGCCTGGCGCTGATGGGCCAGACGGCCCGCATCACCGAACGTGAACAGGTCGGCCGCACCGTCTACCGCGTGCGCGTCGGCCCCTTGCCCACGCGCGAGGAGGCGGCTGCCCTGCAAGGCCAGTTGCAGGACCAGAGCGTCGACTCCCAGATCGTGCGCGTCGAGCGCCCCTGAAGCCCCAGACACCCCTGGCGGGAACCTGCGCCGGTGTGCCGGGTCTGCCATGGACTGTCTGTTCCCCCATTTCCAACGAAAGGATCTTCATGAAGCGGCGTGACTTCTCCAAGCAGATGGCCGGTGCCGGCCTGGGTCTGGCCACGGCCGGCCTGGCGCAGGCGCAGGGCGGCCCGGTGGAGGGGCAGCACTACGTCAAGCTGTCCACACCGGCGTCGGTGTCGCTGCCCACGCCCGACAAGAAGGTCGAGGTCGTCGAATTCTTCTGGTATGGCTGCCCGCACTGCTTCACGCTCGAACCCATGCTGGAAAGCTGGGCCAAGCGGCTGCCGCCCGACGTCGCGTTCCGCCAGGTGCCGGTGGGCTTCTCGGTGCCGCACCAGGTGCACCAGAAGCTGTTCTATGCGCTGGAGGAGTTGGGCGCGCTGCCCACGCTGCACCGCCGGGTCTTCAGCGCCATCCACCAGCAGAATGCGCGCCTGAACACCGAATCCGACATCGCGGCCTTCGTGGGCGCCAATGGCGTGGACCGCGACAAGTTCAGCGCCGCCTTCAAGTCGTTCAGCGTGGCCACCAAGGCCAGTCGTGCCAAACAATTGTCGGAAGCGTACAAGATCGACGGCGTGCCCGCGCTCGGCGTGCAGGGCCGCTTCTACACTTCGGGCTCGCTGGCTGGCAGCCATGAACGTGCGTTGGCGGTGACCGACTTCCTGATCCAGCGCGCGCGGCAAAGCGCCTGACTCTCCCGCTCGACGGGCGCGCCGGCTGTGATGTCCGGCGCGGTTTTGCCCACTTGTCGTCGTCGGCCGCGGAACTTGGGGCTAGAATAGTCTGCAAGTTTCGTGCCGAATATTCGATGACCCGCCGTCTGCCCCTGTCCCCGCTGTTGTTGGCCTGCGCGCTGACGCTGTCCGCGCCTGCCCAGGCCGAGAAGGCCGACCGCAACAAGCCCATGGTGGTGGAGGCCGACCAGCCCGGCACGGTGGACCTGCAGCGCCAGGTGGTGGTCTTCAACGGCAACGTCGTCATCTCCCAGGGCACCATGGTGCTGCGCGCCGAGCGCGTGGAGTTGCGCGAACTGGCCGACGGCTACCGGGCCGCCAGCGCCCTGGGCCGCCCCGGCAAGCCGGCGACCTGGCGGCAACGGCGCGACGGCGTCGACGAAACCGTGGAAGGCTCGGCCGACCGCATCGAATTCGACGGTCGCGCCGACACGCTGCGGCTGGTCGGCAACGGCGCCGTGCGCCGGCTGCGCGGCACCACGGTGGCCGACGAGATCACCGGCGGCACCATCGTCTGGGACAACACGGCCGATATCTTCCGCGTCGAGGGCGGCGCCACCTCGGCGGCCAACCCCACCGGCCGCGTGCGCGCGGTGCTGAGCCCGCGCGCCGAGCCGGCGTCGGCACCGGCCGCACCTGTCGCGCCGCCAGCGCCGCCGCTGGCACCCAGCCGCACCCTCGGGGAGCGCCCCTGATGCTGGCCGCTGCAGCGCCGCAAGCTGCCGTGGCGGCTGCCACGGTGCCCAGCGTCAGCCGCCTGGAGGCCGAGCGACTGCAGAAGAGCTATGGCGCCCGCATGGTCGTCAAGGACGTGCACCTGGCGGTGAGTGCCGGTGAAGTGGTGGGCCTGCTCGGACCCAATGGTGCCGGCAAGACGACCACCTTCTACATGGTGGTGGGGCTGGTGCGTGCCGATGCCGGCGAGATCCGCATCGACGGCCAGCCGGTGCAGAACCTGCCCATCCACCGCCGCTCGCGGCTGGGTCTGTCGTATTTGCCGCAGGAGGCGTCGATCTTTCGCAAGCTCACGGTGGCGGAAAACATCCGCGCCGTGCTCGAACTGCAGCTGGGTCCCGACGGCCGCTCGCTGCCCACGCGGGTGGTCAACGACTTGCTGGAAAAGCTGCTTCACGACCTGTCGATCGAGAAGCTGCGCGATTCGCCTGCGCCGGCGCTTTCCGGCGGCGAGCGGCGGCGCGTGGAGATCGCCCGCGCGCTGGCGACGCAGCCGCGCTTCATTCTGCTCGACGAGCCCTTCGCTGGCGTCGACCCGATCGCGGTGATCGAGATCCAGCGCATCGTCGGCTTCCTGCGCTCGCGCGGCATCGGCGTGCTCATCACCGACCACAACGTGCGCGAGACACTGGGCATCTGCGACCGCGCCTACATCATCAGCGACGGCCAAGTGCTGGCCGAGGGCACTCCGCACGAGATCGTGGCCAACGCCGAGGTGCGCAAGGTGTACCTGGGCGAACACTTCCGGATGTAGGCCCGCCATGAAGCCTTCGTTGCCGGTCCGCGAGACGCCATGAAGCCGTCGCTTCAGGTCCGCCTGTCGCAGCACCTGGCGCTGACGCCGCAGTTGCAGCAGTCGATCCGCCTGCTGCAGTTGTCCACGTTGGAGCTGCACCAGGAAGTGGGGCAGATGCTCGACCAGAACCCGTTCCTGGAGGCCGAAGACGACTCGCCGGCCAGTCCCTTCGACACGCCGCCCGAGCGCCAGGCGGCCGACCGTGCGGGTGACAGCGACGACGGCTACCGCGCCGACGCGCCCGACGCCGGCGAGGCCGTGCCCGAGATCCGCGCCGAGGAATTCGGCACCCCCGAACGCGAGGACTGGGAAAACGGCACCGAGCGCGACGACTTCGACGGCATCCGCGAGACCCCTTCGTCGGCCGCCGCCAGCAGCGGCGAGGGCGAGGGTGACGACATGGAGGCGCAGGACCGCCGCGCCGCGGCCGGCTCGTTGCAGGACCACCTGCGATCGCAGATCGTGGGCATGCGGCTGGGCGACGACGACCGCGCGGCGCTGGAGGTGCTGCTGGAGTCGCTGGACGGCGACGGCTACCTGGCCGACCCGCTGGAAGAGATCGCCGAGCGGCTGGCCGACATGCTGGGCCTGGCCGGAGAGGCCGCGCGCGAGGAACTCGACGAGCGGCTGCGTTGCGCGCTGCACTGGCTGCAGAGCCTGGAGCCCACCGGCGTGGGCGCGCGCACGCTGGCCGAATGCCTGCAGCTGCAGTTGCGCAGCTTGCCGCCGAGCCCGGCGCGCGAGTTGGCGCTGACCCTGTGCGAGCACCACCTGGAACTGCTGGCCCGGCGCGACATGAAGCGGCTCACCTCGCTCACCGGCGCCGACGAAGACTTGGTGCGGCAGGCGCAGGCGCTGATCACCGCCTGCGAGCCCAAGCCCGGGCGCCCGTTCGGGGCCGCCGAGGCGAATATCGTCGTGCCCGACGTCATCGTGCGCAAGACCGGCCGCGGCCTGGCGGTGGCGCTCAACCCCGACGTCATGCCCAAGCTGCGCATCAACGACATCTACGCCAACGCCATCCGCGGCCAGCGCGGCAGCGGCGCCGCCGCCGCAGCGGGGCAGCCCACCATGTCGTCGCGGCTGCAGGAGGCACGCTGGTTCGTGAAGAATATCCAGCAGCGCTTCGACACCATCCTGCGCGTCAGCAAGGCCATCGTCGAGCGCCAGAAGGGCTTCTTCACGCACGGCGCCATTGCCATGAAGCCGCTGGTGCTGCGCGAGATCGCCGACGAGCTGGGCCTGCACGAAAGCACCATTTCGCGCGTGACCACCGCCAAGTACATGGCCACGCCGCAAGGCACCTTCGAGCTGAAATATTTCTTCGGCAGTTCGCTCAATACCGAAGCCGGCGGCAATGCGTCGAGCACCGCGGTGCGGGCGCTGATCCGGCAGCTGGTGGCCGCCGAAGCCGCCGAGAAGCCGTTGTCCGACAGCCAGTTGAGCCTGATGCTCGAAGAGCAGGGCATCCAAGTCGCACGCCGCACGGTGGCCAAGTACCGCGAAGCGCTGCGCATTGCGCCGGCAGGGCAGCGCAAGGCGATATGAGCGGGCCCCCGGGCTTGCCGCTGCGCAGGGCATGACCGCCCTCTTCCTGCCCTGCGCCGCCGGCGTCGAGGAGTTGCTCGCCGACGAGGTGCTGCGCATCGTCGGCCGCAGCGCCGAGCGCGCGCGTGGCGGCATCTGGGTCGAAGGCGACGAGCGCACCGCGATGCAGCTCAACCTGGAGAGCCGGCTGGCGCAGCGCGTGCTGTGGCCGATCGCCGAGGGCCCCTACCGCGACGAACACGATCTCTATGCGCTGGCGCGGCGGGTGCCGTGGCCGCACTGGATCACGCCTGAGCAGAGCTTGCGCGTGGATGTCAGCGCGCAGCGCTCGCCGCTCACGAGCCTGAATTTCACCGCCCTGCGCATCAAGGACGCCGTCTGCGACAGCCTGCGCGAAAGCACTGGCGCGCGGCCCAGCGTCGACACGCGCCGGCCCGACCTGCCGCTGTTCCTGTTCGTCGGCCCCGAGCACGCCACGCTGTATGCCGACACCTCGGGCGACGCCCTCTTCAAACGCGGCTGGCGCGAAGATACCGGCGAGGCGCCGCTGAAGGAGACGCTGGCCGCGGCCCTGCTCGCCGCCGCCGGCTGGCAGGGTCGCGCCGAGGACGGACCCTTGTTCGACCCCTGCTGCGGCGCCGGCACGATCGCCATCGAGGCGGCGCAAATCGCCTGCGGCATCGCGCCCGGCGCGCTGCGCCAATTCGCCTTCGAGCGCATGCTGCCCTTCCGGACGAACCTGCCGGCCTGGCGCGAACTGCAGCGCCAGGCGCGTGAGCGCGTCCATGCGCCAGCGGTGCCGGTGTATGCCGGCGACGTGAGTTTTCGCATGACCGATTTCGCTGCCCGCAATGCCGAGCGTGCCGGGGTGCGCCAGGCCATCGAATTCAAGACCGCCGACGCGCTGCAGCGCCTGCCGCCGGCCGCCGCCGGCACGCTGATGCTGAATCCGCCGTACGGCGAGCGCATCGTGCCCAAGGGCCGCGGCGCGGGGGGCGAACGCACGGCATCGCGCGGTGTACACGCGCAGGGCGCGCCAGATCCGGCCGCGGCAGCCGCACGCGAAGGTTTCGAAGGTGGCGGCTCGCCGGCCGAATTCTTCAGCGCCCTGGCCGCGCACTGGAAGCGCCACTACAGCGGCTGGACAGCCTGGCTGCTGAGCCCCGAGATGAAGCTCGCCGGCCTCATGCGCATGAAGGAAAGCCGCCGCGTACCGATGTGGAACGGTGCCATCGAGTGCCGGCTGTACCGTTTCGACATCGTGGCCGGCGCTGG
>JAABPT010000042.1 GCA_011391855.1 Burkholderiales bacterium | reverse complement strand
GCCACGCTGCTGATCGGCCTGCTGTGCAGTGCCGCGCTGGCCGGGGCCGGCTGGGCCTGGTGGGACCGCCGCCGCCAGGACCCCTGGCAACGTCTGCAGCGGCGCGTGCAGGTCGTCGTCGGTGCGCGCACCGGCTTCGACGAACGCCGGCAGACCATCGGCACCGCACCGGTACACGCCGTCCAGCACCAGGCAGTGCAGGTGGATGTTCAGGTTGGCGGCAGACCCGAAGCGCCGGATCAGCGTGATGGCGCCGCCGCGGCCGCTGCTACAGGGCCACCCTCGGGGGGCCACGGCATGAATACGACCGGCTGCTTCGGGGCGCCGAGTTCAGGACATCGTATGTCGCCGAAGGGTCGCAAGCCGGTACCGACAGGCCGGCGCCGAAGGACCGATCCCCGTCCTGAAGCGACATTGCACAGGCAGACGAATACGGCAGAACCTGTCGCAGCGGATCAACACCCACGCTGATCGACCCAGGCCGTTCGGCTCAGCCTGCCGCCTGCATGCGCAGCCGGCGCGCCGCCTCCTCGGCCCGCGCATCGTCGATCTCGCGCAGCACACCGCCCATGTCCACCGGGCCGGCCTGGCTTTCGAAGCGACCACTGAGCACCGCGTCGGGCTGCAGCGTGCCGCGCTGGTAGGCGTCCCAGATCTCGGCGCCGTATTCAGTGGCCAGCAGTTCGGGCGCGAAGCGGCCGAAGAAGCCGCGCAAATTGGCCACGTCGCGCAGCAGCATGCGCTGGGCGTGGTTGTTGCCGGCGGCGTCCACGGCCTGCGGCAGGTCGATGATGACCGGGCCGTCGGCGCCGAGCAGCACGTTGAATTCCGACAGGTCGCCGTGCACGACGCCGGCACACAGCATGCGCACCACCTCGCGCAGCAGCGTGGCGTGGTGCCGCCGCGCGGCTTCGGGCGTGAAGTCCACGTCGTTCAGGCGCGGCGCGGCGTCGCCGTGTTCGTCGGCCACCAGTTCCATCAGCAGCACGCCGTCGTGGAAGTTGTACGGCACCGGCACCCGCACGCCAGCAGCGGCCAGGCGGTACAGCGCGTCGACCTCGGCGCTTTGCCACGCCGCCTCGGTGGCCTGGCGGCCGAACTTCGTGCCCTTGGCCATGGCGCGGGCCTGGCGGGTGTTCTTGACCTTGCGGTTCTCGGTGTAGTCCACGGCCTGGCGGAAGCTGCGCGCGGTGGCTTCCTTGTAGACCTTGGCGCAGCGGGTTTCGTCACCACAGCGCACCACGTAGACATTCGCTTCCTTGCCGCTCATGAGCTGGCGCACGACGCCGTCGATGAAGCCTTCGTCGATGAGCGGCTGCAGGCGCTTGGGTGCTTTCATCGCCAGATTGTCCGCCGCGCCCGGCCTGGCCGCCCGCAGGCCACAATCCGGGCCGACCCACACGCCGACTTCCACTCATGCGGATCCTCTCCAGACCCACGAGCGAAGGCGACGCTGCCGAGGACTGGGCGGTGGACGCCGGCGCCGCCGACATCGCCACGCTCGACATCCCGCCCAGCGCACACCGGCGCCGCCTCTTTGCCGTCGACGTGCGCTTCGCGGTGCGCGCCGCGGCGGCCGGCGCCTGGCAGGCCCTGAGCGTGGAACTGAACGGCGTGCGCGAGTGGTCGCGCCGCATCGACAGCCACGGCCCGATCGACACGCTGGACTACCACTGCCGGCGCGAACTGGACATCGGCCAGTCGCTGCGCATCCGCGCCGTCACGCAACGGGGCGGCGCGCAGCGCATGCGGTTGCTCATCGAAGCCGAGGAACAGGCGCGGCCATGACCGAGGCGCAGCTGCCCTTCAGCCCTGCGGCCGAACGCAACGCCGGGCCCATCCTGGACGTGCTGCAGCGCGTGCTGCCAGCGCGGGCCACGGTGCTGGAAGTGGCCAGCGGCACCGGCCAGCATGCGGCGCACTTTGCCGCCGCGCAGCCGGGCTGGACCTGGCAGCCGACCGAGGCCGACGCCCTGGCGCTGCCGGCCATTGCCGCACGCTGCGCCGCTGGGGCGAACATTCGCGCGCCTCTGGTACTGGACGTCCTGGCGCCGCACTGGCCGGTGGCGCCGGGCGGCTTCGACGCCGTCTACTGCGCCAACCTGATCCATATCGCGCCTTGGCCCACCTGCGCCGCGCTGATGGCCGGCGCCGCGCAGGCGCTGATGCCGGCGGGCGTGCTGGTGCTGTACGGGCCCTATCTCGTCGACGGCGAAGCCACGGCGCCCGGCAACCGGGCCTTCGACGCCGACCTGCGCTCGCGCCACCCTGCCTGGGGCCTGCGTCGCTTGGCCGACGTGGTGGCTGAAGCGCAGCGCGCGGGGCTGGCACTGGAGCAGCGCTTCGACATGCCGGCGAACAACCTGATGCTGGTGCTCAGGCACGGGCCGAGCCGCAACCAACGAAGCGGCTGACCAACGAAGCGGTTAACGCGCCGCCAGGGCTTCCCAGCGCTCCAGCGACTGCATCAATTCGGCCTCGATCGCGTCGTGCCGGGCCTGCAGCGCGGCCGCTTCCTGCGGCGCCTCGGTGTAGAGCGCGGGGCTCGCCAGACGCTCGAAGAGCGTCTTCTGCTCGGCTTCCAGCGCCTCGATGCGGCCGGGCAGCGACTCCAGTTCGCGCTGCTCCTTGTAGCTGAGCTTGGTGGGTGCGGCGGCCGGCCGCGGCGGTGCCACGCCCACCGCCGCCTTGGGTGCCTGCAAGACGGCCTGTGCAGCCAGGGCCACCCGCGTGCGCTCACGCTGCCGCTTCCAGTCCTCGTAGCCGCCTTCGTATTCGCGCCACAGGCCGGGCCGGCCACCCCAGGCGGGATCGCCTTCCCAGGCGATGGTGCTGGTGACCACGTTGTCCAGGAAGCGGCGGTCGTGGCTGACCAGGAACACCGTGCCGTCGTAGGACTGCAGCAGCTCCTCCAGCAGTTCCAGCGTGTCGATGTCCAGGTCGTTGGTGGGTTCGTCGAGCACCAGCACATTGGCCGGCAGCGCGAACAGGCGCGCCAGCAGCAGCCGGTTGCGTTCACCGCCGGAGAGCGTGCGCACCGGCGCGCGGGCGCGTTCGGGGGCGAAGAGGAAGTCGCCCAGGTAGCTCATCACATGCTTGCGCGTCATCTTCGGCGGCTGGCCGATCTCGATCCATTCGCTGCCCGGGCTGATGGTGTCGCCCAGCGTGGCGTTCAGGTCCAGCGCGGCGCGCATCTGGTCGAAATACGCCACCTGCAGCCGCGTGCCCTGGCGCACACTGCCGCGCGTGGGCTGCAGTTCGCCCAGGATCAGTTTCAACAAGGTCGTCTTGCCGCAACCGTTGGGGCCGATCAAGCCGACCTTGTCGCCGCGCAGGATGGTGGCGGTGAAATCCTCGATCAGGGCCTTATCGCCAAAGTGCATGCTCACATTCTTGAGCTCGGCGACGATCTTGCCCGGCGGCAGCCCGGCGTCCAGTTCCAGCCGCACCTGGCCCAGCACGTTGCGCCGTGCGGCGCGCTGTTCGCGCAGTTTCACCAACCGGCCGACGCGGCCCACGCTGCGCGTGCGCCGCGCCTCCACGCCCTGGCGCACCCACACCTCTTCCTGCGCCAGCAGTTTGTCGGCGCGGGCGTTGGCCAAGGCTTCGTCTTCCAGCTCACGCGCCTTGGTCGCCTCGTAGGCAGCAAATGAACCCGGGTAGCTGCGCAGCTGGGCGCGGTCGAGCTCGACGATGCGCGTGGCCACGGCGTCGATGAAGGCGCGGTCGTGCGAAACGAAGACCAAGGCGCCGCGCCACGCCATCAACAGCGACTGCAGCCACTCGATGGCGTCGATGTCCAGGTGGTTGGTGGGTTCGTCCAGCAGCAGCAGTTCGGGTTCGGCCACCAGCGCCTGCGCCAGCGCCACGCGCTTCTTGGTGCCGCCGGAAAGCGAGTCGACGATGGCGCTGCCGTCGAGCTGCAGTCGCTGCATGGATTCGGCCACGCGCTGTTCCCAGGTCCAGCCGTCCAGCGCTTCCAGCCGCGTCTGCACGGCGTCCAGGTCGTCGGCCGGGTCGTGGCGTTCGAAGCGCTCGCGCAGCGCTCGCGCTTCGGCCACGCCCTCGGCCACCGCGTCGAAGACGCTCACACCGGGCGCAAACACCGGCTCCTGCGCCACGTAGACGCGGCGCAGCCCGCTTTGCAGCTGGAGCACGCCGTCGTCGGGCTTGTCCAGGCCGGCCAGGATCTTCAGCAGCGAACTCTTGCCTGCGCCGTTGCGTCCGATCAGCGCCACGCGCTCGCCGGACTCCAGCGCCATGGCCGCGCCGTCGAGCAGCGGCACGTGGCCGTAGGCCAGGTGGGCATCGGTGAGGGTCAGCAGGGCCATCGGGCGGAAGCGGTCAGGTGTCAGGCACTTTGGAACACGCTCTCGGCGGCGGAGTGCACCAGGCTCAGCGAATGGCCACACAGCGTATCGCGGCCCTGCGCCTTGGCGCGGTACAGATGCCCGTCGGCCTCGGCCACCAGCGCGTCCAGGGTCTCGATGCCGGCATGGCGCTCGGCCGTGCCCATGGAGAAGGTCACGCCGTGCGGGTGCGGCAGACCCGGCACGCGCTGTTCGGCCATGGCCTGGCGCAGGCGATCGAAAACCGCCGGCAATTCAGCGGCACGGGTGCCCGGCATCACCAGCAGCCATTCCTCACCGCCCCAGCGGCCGATGCGGTCCTGCCCGCGCACCACGTGCGTGGCCGCGTCTGCGAAGGCCTGCAGCACGCGGTCGCCGGCGGCGTGGCCGTGGCGGTCGTTGACGGCCTTGAAATGGTCCAGGTCGACCAGCGCCAGCGAGATGGGCAGGTCCAGCCGGCGCGCCAGGTCGAACTGCTCGCGCGCAAAGGCCAGCACGGCACGGCGGTTGGGCAGGCCGGTGAGTTCGTCGCGCAGCGCCAGTTCGGCCAGGCGACGGCGGCGCTTCAGCGCCCGGCCGAAGAACAAGCCGCCGCCGGCCAGCCCGGCCAGCAGCACCAGCACCAGCGCCCAGAGCGCACGCTGGCGTTCGGCGCGGGCTGCCAGTTCCAGGCGGGCGTGCTCGGCGGCATGGCGCAGTTCGCGGTTCTCTGCCTCGCGCAGCGTGGCTTCGTAGCGCGCCTGCAGGCGCTGGGCGTCGCGCTCGCGCGCGGCTTGCGCGTCGGACTTCGTCAACTCCAGGTAGCGCTCGAGCTCGGCATAAGCCAGATCGTGCCGGCCCAAAGCACGATAGCCGCGCGCGGCGCTGCGGGCGATGAGTGCGGCGGTTCGCGCCGAGGGGTCGCGCGAGGCCATGCCGCGCAGCTTGTCGATGGCCGCGCCCAACTCGGGCCGCTGCAGCAGCGCCAGCGCCTCGACCACCTGGGTCTGCGCCGTGACCTCGCGGAAACGCAGCCCGGGGTGGGCGGCGGCCAGGCGCAGTGCCGCGCGGGCGTGCTGCAGGGCCCCGGAAGCGTCGCGCTGCTGGAGCAGGACTTCGGCCAGGCCCTCATGGCCGCGCATCATGAAGGACACGTCGGCGATCTCGGTGGCCAGGGCCAGCACCTGCTCGAAGGGGCCGCGGGCGGCAACCGACTGGCCGCCGTGCATGAGCGCCCAGCCCAGGTCGTCGAGCAGCCAGGCACGCTTGTAGCGCGCCGGCCGATGGCCCAGCGCCGCCAGCGCGCGCTGGTAGTAGGTCTGCGGCGGCTGCAGCGAGCCCACGCGCCAGGCCAGCGGGCCCATGGTGCCCAGGGCGTAGGCGCGCAGCCCGGCGTCGCCGAGCTGCGCCGCACAGCGGTCCACCGCCTCCAGCGCAGCCCAGGCTTCGTCAACGGCGTCGAGCTCCACCTGGACCACGGCCTCGTTGAGGTCCAGGCGGCACAGCAATGCCTCGTCGCCGATGGCAACGGCCCGCTCGCGGGCCTCGGCCTGCTGGCGGGCAAAGGCCGCAAGATCGACGGTGCCGGTGTCGACGAAACGCTGGTAGTGCTCCAGCCAGAGCAGCTGCTGCGGCGTCGCGGCGCCGGCGGGCAGGGCCTGCGCCGCTGCCGCGAGTTAGCTGCGCGACGCGGCCTCCTGGTCCGTTTGCACCAGCACTTCCACCTGGGCCAGGCGCAGCCAGAACGCCGCGCCAGCGTCACTGGAGGCCGCGCCGGACAGCCGCAGGCGCGCCTGGTCCAGGGCGGCGCGCGGGTCGTCCAGCGCCTGGTCGGCCACGGCACGCATCAGCGCCGGGCCGTCCGATGCAGCCTGGGTCAGCGGCGCGGCCAGGGTCAGCACCAGAGCCAGCGCCAGGGCCGGCCACCCGGCGAACCGGCCGGACCGGTGCTGGCCCGGCTGCACCGACGGGCGTTGAAGTGGCGGGGAGCTGGCGGCAGGCATCGGGCGGAGCGTTACGGTCCCCCGCATTCTCGCTGTTGTCCCCGTCGCCCCCAACGCGCGCGCGCCCGGCAGCCGCGCGGTCGCCGGACCAACCCAGCCGGCCGTGCTCAGAAGCGCAGTGAAAGCCCGAAAGTCAGGGCGTCGACGCGGCCGACGTCGCCGTAGCCGAAGTCGTAGCGCGTGCCGTCGAACGACAGCTCGGCCGCGAGATTCGGCGTCAGCAGGTAGCCCATCGTGAGGCCGTAGTAGCCCTCGGCCGAGGTGCTGCGCGACACCGGGGCGCCGTGCAGCAACTGCTGCGTCGCCTCGACCTGGGCCACGCCAAAGCGCAGCAGGCCGTTGAACCGCGCACCGTATTCCATCGTCAGCGCGATGCCCACGCCGACCATGCGAACGTTGAATTCGGCCTCGCCATAGGGGGTGCCGATGCGGCTGTCGCCGAAGTCGGCCGCCGCCAGTTCGAAGGCCGCATAGGGGGTGACGAACAGGCCCGCCGCGGCGCGCACCGCATTGCCGACGCGGTCGCACTGCGCGCTGCCGCCGCAGGACAGGCCGTAAGACGAGGCTCCCGCGCCCAGGCTCAGATAGCCGCGCGGCGCCGGGTAGAACGGCGGCGCCGGGTTGTATTGCGCCTGCGCGGCCTGTGCCGCGGCCAGCAGGGCCAGGGCCAGCGCGCTGGGTCGCACCACCCGGTGCACCCACCGGCGCGCGACGGCCGCACGGGCGGCACCGACCACGAGGCGGCGCGCCCTCATGAGTGCCCCCCAGTCGCTTCGCTGCCGGCCCGCAGCGCCGCTTCGAGTGCGTCGATGAACCGCCTGGCCACGTCGAAGCCGCTTTGCTGCGTGATCTCCTGGAAGCCGGTCGGGCTGGTGACGTTGATCTCCGTGAGGCAGTCGCCGATGATGTCCAGCCCCACCAGCAGCAGCCCGCGCGCGGCCAGCACGGGCGCCAGCGCGGTGGCGATCTCACGGTCGCGTGCGCTCAACGGCTGCGCCACGCCCTTGCCGCCCACGGCCAGGTTGCCGCGGATCTCGCTGCCCTGCGGCACCCGCGCCAGCGCAAACGGCACCGGTTCGCCGCCGATGAGGAGCACGCGCTTGTCGCCCTGCACGATCTCGGACAGATATTTCTGCACCATCACCGTCTGCGCGCCGCCGCGGTTGAGCGTCTCCACGATGCTGCCCAGGTTCAAGCCGTCGGGGCCGACGCGGAAGATGCCCATGCCGCCCATGCCGTCCAGCGGCTTCAGGATGATGTCGCCGTGCTCGGCGTGGAAACGGCGGATATCGGCGGCGTCGCGCGTCACCAGCGTGGGCGTAATGAACTGCGGGAATTCCAGGATGGCGAGCTTCTCCGGGTGTTCGCGCAGTGCGGCGGGCTGGTTGAAGATGCGTGCGCCCTCGCGCTCGGCCTGGCTCAGCAGGTGCGTGGCGTAGAAATATTCGCTGTCGAAGGGCGGGTCCTTGCGCATGATGACGGCGTCGACCTCGGCGAGCGGCTGCGGCCGCTCGTTGGGCGCTTGCTGCGCGGCGCGGAACCAGTCGTGGCCGTCTTTGCCGGTATTCCCGGTATTCCCGGTGAGTTCGATATCGCGCACGAAGCCCAGCACTGGCTCGCCGCGCTGCCAGCGCAGGTCTTCGCAGCGGCAGGCCATCAGCGTGTGGCCGCGCGCGGCAGCCTCGCGCATCATGGCGTAGGTGCTGTCTTTGTAGGTCTTGAACGACTCCAGCGGGTCGGCGACGAAGAGCAGTTTCACGCGGGTCTCCTGAGGCAGGCCGCCGGGCTGGCGCCGGGCGGTTGCGGGCAAGCATAAGCGCTGCGCACGTGGCCGCTGGCGCTGCC
>JAABPT010000041.1 GCA_011391855.1 Burkholderiales bacterium | reverse complement strand
GCAGGGGCATCACAGGTTGTCTAGGTAGGTGCGCAGCTTGTCGGAGCGGCTGGGGTGCTTGAGCTTGCGGATGGCCTTGGCTTCGATCTGCCGGATGCGTTCGCGCGTGACGTCGAACTGCTTGCCCACCTCTTCCAGCGTGTGGTCGGTGCTCATCTCGATGCCGAAGCGCATGCGCAGCACCTTGGCCTCGCGCGGCGTCAGGCTGTCGAGGATGTCCTTGACCACGTCGCGCAGGCCGGCTTGCATGGCGGCGTCGACCGGGGCCACGTTGTTGGTGTCCTCGATGAAGTCGCCCAGGTGTGAATCGTCGTCGTCGCCGATCGGCGTTTCCATGGAGATCGGCTCCTTGGCGATCTTCATGATCTTGCGGATCTTGTCCTCGGGGATCTCCATCTTCTCGGCCAGCGTCGGCGCGTCGGGCTCGTAGCCGAACTCCTGCAGGTGCTGGCGGCTGATGCGGTTCATCTTGTTGATGGTCTCGATCATGTGCACCGGAATGCGGATGGTGCGTGCCTGGTCGGCGATCGAGCGCGTGATGGCCTGGCGGATCCACCACGTGGCGTAGGTGCTGAATTTGTAGCCGCGCCGGTATTCGAACTTGTCCACCGCCTTCATCAGGCCGATATTGCCTTCCTGGATCAGGTCCAGGAACTGCAGGCCACGGTTGGTGTATTTCTTCGCGATACTGATGACCAGCCGCAGGTTGGCCTCGATCATTTCCTTCTTCGCGTCGCGGCTGGCCTTTTCGCCCTCGTTCATCTTCTTGTTGATGAGCTTCAGGTCTTCCAGCGGCACCACGGCCCGGCTCTGCAGGTCGCTGAGCTTGGTCTGCAGTTCCTGCACCGCGGGCAGGTTGCGCGCCAGCACGTGGCTGTAGGGCTTGCCCAGGGCGATCTCCTTCTCGGCCCACTTCAGGTTCATCACGTTGGGCGGGAAGGTCTTGATGAAGTGGTCCTGCGGCATGCCGCACTTGTCGACCACGATCTTGCGGATTTCGCGCTCGTAGCGGCGCACGTCGTCGACCTGGCTGCGCAGGATGTGGCACAGCTTCTCGATCGTCTTCACCGTGAAACGGATCGTCATCAGGTCTTCGCTGATGGCGTGCTGCGCACGGTTGTAGACGTTGGACTTGTAGCCTTCCTTCTCGTAGGCCTTGCGCATCTTGTCGAAGTGCACGCGCAGCGTGGTGAACTTCTCCAGCGCCTGCTTCTTCAGTTCTTCCAGCTTCTTGGTCAGGGCGCGGCTGCCGCCGTTGCCGTCGTCGTCGTCTTCCTCGTCGAACTCGTCGAAGTCCTCCTCGGCCACGTAGTCGTCGGCCTCGTCCTCGGCCACGAAGCCGTCCACGGCCTCGCTGATCTGCATGCCGCCTTCGGCAATGCGGTCGGCCATGGACAGGATCTCGGCGATGGTGGTGGGGCTGGCGGAGATCGCCAGCATCATGGCCTGCAGGCCGCCTTCGATGCGCTTGGCGATCTCGATCTCGCCCTCGCGCGTGAGCAGTTCCACCGTGCCCATCTCGCGCATGTACATGCGCACCGGGTCGGTGGTGCGGCCGAACTCGCTGTCCACGGTGGAGAGCGCGGCCTCGGCCGCTTCCTCGGCTTCCTCTTCGGTGGCGGTGCTGGTGCCGCCGCCGGCCACCAGCAGCGTGGCCGCGTCGGGCGCCTGCTCGTAGACCGCGATGCCCATGTCGTTGAGCATGGAGATGATGGCCTCGAGGATTTCCTCGTTGACCAGCTTCTCGGGCAGGTGGTCGTTGATCTCCTGGTGCGTGAGGAAGCCGCGCGTCTTGCCCATCTTGATGAGCGTCTTCAGCTCCAGGCGGCGCTTGGCCACCTCTTCTTCGGTGAGCGTGGTCTCCTCCAGGCCGAACTCGCGCATCAGTGCGCGTTCCTTGGCGCGGCTGACCTTCATGCGCAGCGGTTTGGCCTTGGCGGCCTTTTCGGTGTCTTCGGCGGTCTGGACCTCGGCCTCGGGTTCGGCGTCGAGTTCGACCTCGCCTTCGAGGTCGGCGTCGATATCGGTCAGGTCCACGTCGTCGGTGGCAGGCTCTTTCTTTACGGGCTCGGTCTTCTTGCCGGCCTTGCCGACCTTGACTTCCGGCTTGGCATCCGGCCTGGCCTCCGGCTTCGCCGGGGCCTTCGCGGCGGCTTTCGCGGCCCCCTTGACTTCAGGTTTGGACGCGGGCTTGGCAGCGGGTTTGGCCGCCGGCTTCGTCTCTGTCTTGACGACGGGTTTGGCTTCGGTCTTGGAGGCCTTCACCGCCTTTGGATCCGCCTTGTCCTTGCCGCTCGTGGCCGCCGGCTTGACCACGGCTGCCGCAGGTGCGGCCCCCTTGCCGGACGCAGGCGCCAACGCGACGGGCTTGGACGACGCCTTGGCGTCCTTGCCCGGCTTGGCGGAGGTGTCGACAACAGGGGCGGCGGAAGGCTTCTTGGCGGTCATGCGGTTCCTTGGGGAAAGCGGTGGCGATGGGCGGCCCGGTCTCACGCGCGGCCCGCACAATGGCGCTGCCACGATGGCGTGGCGCGCAGGGTCTCAGGGGTCCTCGGGCGGGCAAGCTCGCGTGCACAGGCCGGATGGCAGCCCTGGCGGGAGGGGGTGTCCGGAGGTCCCTTCTCAAGGGTGGCCGGAGCCCCTGAATTCCCTCAGCGCTTGACACTGTCACTCTTGCCGCTGCAACAAACCGCGGATTATACCCACTCCCGCCCTGGCGCGACCCGCCGGCTCACGTCGCGGCGACGATGCGCGAAGCCTTGATGAGGGCGATCTGGTCCATGATTTCGCGATATCTGCCGAGATCGTCGGCCGCCGGGTCGGCAGCAATGATCGACTCGGCCTCGTGACGCAGGAACTCCTGCAGCAGCACCGACAGGATCCCCTGCAGCTCCTGCAGCTTGTGTTCTTCGTCGCCGAGGCCCGCTAGCACCAACGACCGAGCCGCGGCGGCCCAGGTTTCGGCTTGCATGGCTTCGTCCAGGGCAGACCAGGACAGGGCGCCGTGCTCCATGAGCTGGCTCTCGAGCCAGCGCACGATGTCCCCGTGCACCCCGCCCAGGTCATGCAGCATCTGCTGGTCGTCTGCAGACAGCTTGTCCCACCACTCGGCGTGCTGAAGCAGCAAGCGCACGGCGACATCGGCCGGGCCTGCCGGCGGCACGCGCAGTGACCCGCTGCGCAACAGGCGAAGCGGGCCCTGCGGTGCCGCGGCGCGACGTGCCGTCTGGCCCCACAGCGCCGCGAGGTCGGCCAGTTCCAGCTGGGCCCGCCGCGCCAGTTCAGGCAGCAACTGCCGCTTGAGCGCACCTTCGGGCAGCGCCGCCCACAGCGGTCGCGCCTGCGCCAGCATGCGCGAGCGCCCTTCGGCGGTGGCCAGGTCGGCGCCATCGGCGGCCTGTTCGACGAGCTGGCGCGACAGCGGCACGGCCGCTGTCACCTGGGCCTCGAACGCCTCGGCGCCGAGCTCGCGCACATAGCTGTCGGGGTCGTGCTCGGGCGGCAGGAAGAGGAAGCGCACGGTGCGCAGGTCGCTGGCGTGGGGCAAGGCGGCTTCCAGCGCGCGCGCCGCGGCGCGGCGGCCGGCGGCGTCGCCGTCGAAGCTGAACACCACCACGTCGGTGAAGCGAAAGAGTTTCTGCACATGTTCGGCTGTGCAGGCAGTGCCCAGCGTGGCCACGGCGTTGGTGAAGCCGGCCTGGGCCAGCGCCACCACGTCCATGTAGCCTTCGACGACCAGCGCACAGCCTTTGTCGCGCAGCGCCTGGCGTGCCTCGAACAGACCGTAGAGTTCGCGCCCCTTGCTGAACACCGGCGTCTCCGGCGAGTTCATGTACTTGGGCTTGCTGTCGTCGAGCACGCGGCCGCCGAAGCCGATGACTTCGCCGGCCACACCGCGGATCGGAAACATGATGCGGTCGCGGAACCAGTCGTAGCGGCCGCGGTCGCTGTCGCCGCTTCGGGCGCCTTCGCCGCCTTCGCCTGCGCCTTCGGCCTCGCGCTGCCGCACCAGACCCGCTTCTTCCAGCGCCGGGTCGTCGTAGTTCGGAAAGACGCCGGCCAGCGTGCGCCAGCCCGGTGGCGCATAGCCGAGCCCGAAGCGTGCGGCCGCCTGGCCGGTGAGGCCGCGCTGCTTGAGGTAGTCGATGGCACGCGGGTGCGCGCGCAGCTGGCCGCGGTAGAACTCGGCGGCGCGCGTCAGCACTGCGGTGGCCGAGAGGCGGCGCTGGCGCAGCGTGTCGCGCCGTTCGCGTTCCTCGGGGCTGGCCTCGTCCTCGGGCACCGTGAGGCCGGCACCCTGCGCCAGGTCTTTCACCGCCTCCACGAAACTCAGACCCAGATGCTCGGTGAGAAAGCGGATGGCGTCGCCGCTGGCCCCGCAGCCGAAGCAGTGATAGAACTGCTTGACGGGGCTGACCGAGAAGCTCGGCGACTTCTCGGCGTGGAAGGGGCACAGCCCCATCAGGTTGGCGCCGCTGCGCTTGAGTTCGACGTGGCGGCCGACGACGTCGACGACATCGACGCGCGACAGCAGTTCCTGAACGAAGCCCTGTGGAATCACCCCCGGAAGTCTAGCCCCCGACCGGGCCGGCCCCGGCAGGCGCTGCCCCGCGTTGGCGCTATCCGCCGGGCCCCTGCACCGTGCGCGGGGTGGGCACGGCCACCTCGGTGGGTGCCAGCGTGAACATGCCCTTGTAGTCGCGCACCCAGCCCGCCACCTGCGCGGCGGGCATGGGCGCGGCGATGCCGGTGCCCTGGCCGATGTCGCAGCCCAGCTCCAGCAGCGTGCGCGCCTGCGCCGGCGATTCCACGCCCTCGGCCACGACCACGCAGCCGAAAGTGCGCGCCAGGCCGATCACGCCTTCGACGATGGCCAGGTCTTGCGCGTCGTCGAGCATGTGGTGCACGAAGCTGCGGTCGATCTTGAGCACATCCACCGGCAGCCGTTTCAGGTAGCTCAGTGTGGAATAGCCGGTGCCGAAGTCGTCCAGCGCAAATCGCACGCCGATGCCGCGGCAACGCGCCAGCAGGGCCGAGGTGGCCTCGATGTCGGCATGTGCGGCCGTTTCCAGTGTTTCCAGCTCGAGGTACGGCGCCAGCGGGTCGCTGTGGCGTGCCAGCAGCTCGCTCAGGCGCTGCGCGAAATCGGCTTCCTGCAGGTGGCGCGCCGAGACGTTGACGCTGACCGAGATGTCCAGCCCGTCGCGCCGCCATTGCGACAGGTGCTCCAGCGCCTGCGAGATGACCCAGTCGCCGATGCGCGACGACAAGCCGGTGTTTTCGATCAGCGGCAGGAACTGCATCGGCGCGATCAGGCCCTGGCTCGGGTGCTCCCAGCGCAGCAGGGCCTCGAAGCCGAGCACGCGGCCGCTCTTCATGTCGACCTTGGGCTGGTAGTAGAGCAGGAACTCCTGCTGGTCCAGCGCCTCCTGCACGCGGCCGATGGCCATCACGCGCTCCTCGGTCAGGCGGCGATGCTCGGGGTCGAAGAAGAGGTAGCCGTTGCGCCCCGACTGCTTGGCACCGTACATCGCATGATCGGCGTGGCGCAGCAGCGTGTCGGCGTCGCTGCGGTCGATCGGGTAGACGGTGGCGCCCATGCTCGCCGTCACCTGCACCGGGTCTTGCGCGGGGTCGATGACGTAGGGCAGGGCCACCACGCGCAGCACGCGCTCCACCGCCAGCCGCGCTTCCTCCAGCGTGCCGGCGCGCAGCAGCAGCACGAATTCGTCGCCGCCCAGGCGGGCTGCGGCGTCGACCCAGCTCTCGCGGCTGCGCAAGGCACTGCGCAGGCGTCCGGCCAGTTCGGCCAGCAACCGGTCGCCAGCGGCGTGGCCGAAGCGGTCGTTCACCGGCTTGAAGCGGTCCAGGTCGAGATAGCACACCACGAGCAGGTAGCCGTCGCGGTCGGCGGCGCGCATGCCGTCGTCGAGCAGTTCAGTCAGGCGCGACCGGTTGGGCAGCCGCGTCAGTTCGTCGAAATGTGCCTGGCGTTCGAGCTGCTCGCGCTGCTGGCGCTGCTCGGTGATGTCGGAGATGACGAGCACGTGGTAGCGCAGGTCCTGCGCCGCGCCGCGCACGGTGGAGATGGTGGTTTGCAGGGTGCACAGCTCGCCGTTGCGGCGCCGCTCCAGCAATTCACCGCGCCAGGTGCCGGTGTCGCGCAGGCTGGCCCACATGGCCGCGCGCTGCTGGCGCGCCACCGGGTCGGCCGGGGTGGGGCGCAGCAGCAGCGGCACGGTGCCCAGCAGTTCATTGCGCGGCACGCCCAGGATCTGCGTATAGGCCGGGTTGGCGTCGAGTGCGCGCAATTCGGCATCGGTGATGAGCAGGCCCTCGTGCAGATGCTGGAACAGGCTCACCGACATGCGCTGGCCCTCCAGCGCCTCGCGCCGCTCCTGCACGTCGGCCAGCGTGGCCAGCAGGCGCACCGGCTCGCCGCTGCCGCTGCGTTCAATGACCAGCAGCGTGGCCTCCATCCAGCGCCAGCCGTCGCCCTGCGGCATGCGCAATTCCAGCTGTCGCCGGCCGGCCTCGCCGCTGCTCAGCGAGGCAATGGCAGCATCGAGCGCGGGCCGGTCGTCAACATGCACGCGGGCCAGCCAGTCGGCCGGGCTCCAGGCCGTGGCGCCGTGGCCGGTGAGGCTGCGCCAGGCCGCGGAGGCAAAGCGCTCGTCGCGCTGCAAGTGCCAGTCGGCCACGCCCAGGCGCGAACCGTCCAGCGCCCATTCCCAGCGCTGCGAACGGCTGCGCCAGTCCACCGTGGCGGCATGGGCCAGCAGCATCAACGCCAGTGCCGAGCCCAGCCAGGCGGCCAGGGCCATCGGCGGACTGCCCCCGGCGGCCCAGGGCCCCTGCGGCTGACCGCTGCCTGCGGCCGCCAGCAGGCCGGCCAGCATCCAGGTGCACGCCGCCATCGCCAGGTGGCGGCGCAGCACGAGGGCCGTCATCACCACGGGCGGGAGGAACAGCGCCAGAGGCTCCAGCACCGACCGCGATCCCGGACCGACGTGGAGCAGGCCCAGCGTCAGCGCCGCAAGAACGGCCCCGACCGCACTGCCGCGCCAGGGCGCTCCGGGCTGCAGGGCATGCAGCACGCTGCGGTCGAAGGCCAGCACGGCCACGGACGTGCCCAGCATGCCCAGGCCAAGAGCCACCCAGCCGGTGGCCACATTCGCCAACGGTGAGCCGCCGCTGCTGGCCGTGACCCACACCGACATCGCCAGCGCCGCCGGCAACGCTGCCGCCAGCAAAGTGGCCGTGGCCAGCGCCGCCACGTCGGCCGCGCGTTCCAGCCGAGCGTCGAAACCGGCCCATTGCAGCGCGGTGTGGGCGGTCAGGGCGGCGGCCACCAGCACCAGCGGTGCCAGCACGGCCACCGTCCAAGGCAGCCCCAGGCCGACCAGTGCCACGCAGACGCCGCCCGCCACGCCCGCCAACACCGGCCGGCCCCAACGCCAGGATGCAGCGACGGCCAGCCCGCCGGGCAGGGCGAGCGCACTCCAGGGTGTCAGCGCCAGGACGGCGCTGCCGGCGTAGGCCAGGGACAGCGCTGCCAAGCCCAGCGCGGTGGCACGTAGGGCCGCGCTGCCGGCGCCGGTTCCCGCCGCAAGAAATTCGCGCCAGCGCGTGGCGACAACGTCGCTCACGGGTTCTCAAGCAAATGCGGCGGTGCCACTTTGCTCGACCCGCGGGGGAGGAAATGACGAAGTCAAATCCTGGGGGTGGCTCACAGGGACGCCCAGGCTGCAGGGCGCCGGCGGCCGATCGGCAAGCGGCAGCGTTGTCAGACCGCGAATTCGGACAACGATCGCCCGGCGGCGACGGCCGCCTTCAGCCAGTTGGGCTGCAGGCCGCGGCCCGACCAGGTTTCCCCGGTTGCCTTGTTGACATATTTCGCCGCCACCTTGCCGGTGTTCCGTCGCGCGGGCGAAGCGGCGGCCCGGCTGCCGATATCGGCAAGTGTCAGGCCATACTCGGCCATCAGGCCCTTGATGGTGGCTATGGCCTCGCCGCGCTGCTCGCGCTGCGCATCGGCGATTTGTTTCTCGAGTGCGGCGCGTTGGGCCAGCAGTTCGCTCAGGTCGATTTTGGTCATGGGTATTCTCTGTGGGGTATGTGACGCCGCCAATATAACGCATGCACAGAGCCGTGGCCAACAGAAAATACCCGAAGTCCGTTCAACCGACCGGCGGCACGTAGCCCATGGGTTTTTCCGCGCCGTC
>JAABPT010000040.1 GCA_011391855.1 Burkholderiales bacterium | reverse complement strand
ACAAGATGTTCCTGCTGCTGGCGCGGCATCGCGAGGTGGACGACCCGCCGGGCGCCGGCGAACTGCGCGTCACCGACGGCGCAGTGCGCTTCGAGCGTGTGTCCTTCGCCTACGACGCCGAGCGGCCGATCCTGCACGACCTGAGCTTCGAGATCCCGGCCGGCAAGACGGTGGCGGTGGTCGGGCCTTCAGGAGCGGGCAAATCCACGCTGGCGCGGCTGCTGTACCGCTTCTACGACGTGAGCGGCGGCGCATCACCATCGACGGCCAAGACATCCGCCAGGTGACGCAGGGCAGCCTGCGGCGTGCCATCGGCATCGTGCCGCAGGATACGGTGCTGTTCAACGATACGGTGGAATACAACATCGCCTACGGCCGCCCCGGTGCCAGCCGCGCCGAAGTGGAGGCTGTGGCCAAGGCGGCGCATATCCATGATTTCATCGCCGCCACACCCAAGGGCTACGACACCATGGTCGGCGAACGCGGCCTGAAGCTCAGCGGCGGCGAGAAGCAACGCGTGGCCATCGCGCGCACGCTGCTGAAGAACCCGCCGATCCTGATCTTCGACGAGGCCACCTCGGCGCTGGACTCGGCCAACGAACGCGCCATCCAGGCCGAACTGCGCGCCGTGTCGCAGGGCAAGACGGCGCTAGTGATTGCGCACCGGCTGAGCACGGTGGTCGACGCGCACGAAATCGTGGTGCTGGAGGCCGGCCGCATCGTCGAGCGCGGGCCGCATGCCGAACTGCTGGCGCGCGGCGGGCGTTATGCGCAGATGTGGCGGCTGCAGCAGAGCGGGGAGTCGGAAGGCGGGGCTGGCTGAGGTCCACAGCCAAATCAGCGGTCCAGCAAGTCTTCGCACGCCGCGTCGGCCAGGTCGAACCAGCGCTGCCCGAAGCACAGCCCCAGCATGCCCTGCAGACCCAGCCGCGGGTAACCCGTGGCGGACTTGTTCAGCGTTGCCCTAACATCGGTCGCGACGAACAAGCCGTTGCTCAAGGCTTAACGAACGGCTCGAATCGATGCTCACTGCCTACAAGTTTCTGCTGGTGGACGACCATGAACTCATCAGAGTTGGCGTGAAGTCGGCCTGTCCCGAGGTTCAGGGTATCCCGATCGACTGGCTGGAGGCTGCAACGCTCGAAGACGCCGTGCGGGCCTTCACCGCCGAGCCCGGCATCGATCTCGTGCTGCTCGACCTCAATCTGGCGGACAGCAAGGGCCTTCAGGGGCTGCGCCTCTTCCTGCAAACACATTCGAAGGCGAACGTGGCTGTGTTCAGCGCGACGCAGGACGAGTTCGTCGTTCGGCAGGCTCGCGCGCTCGGAGCGGTCGGATATGTCAGCAAGGGATCGAACCCGCGGCAGCTGCAAGAGGCACTGAAGGCCATCCTGCAGTCACGACCTGGCCTCGGGGGGCGGCTGCCGCCCATCGGCACGGCATCGTTTCCGCGCTTGCCGGCCACGGCGGTCTACGACCGTGTCGCCGAACTGGGGCCCAGGCACCTGGAGATTCTGGAACTGGTGCTTTCGGGTTGCACCAACCAGGAGATCAGCACGGTCACGAAGCTCTCGCTGGGCACCGTCAAGAACTACGTTTCGTCGTTGCTTCTGGCGCTCGACGTGCGTTCACGCTCGCACCTGATCAGCCTGTTCCGATGATCTCCGGGATCACCCGCATGGCGTTAGCGCCGCGTCAGGCCCGATGAGCGAGGTGCCGACCGCCGCCTCGACACCGGCACCTCATCTGCAATTCGTCGCGGTCGAGGGACGCTTCCGGGAGTCCGACAAACCTGCTGAGGTCGCGCTGCACGCCGAACTCCAGGCTCTGGATCGGCGCGTTCTTGATGTTGCGGCGCAAGAGGCGGCGCGGCAACTCTGGTATGTCAGCGGAATGTGGTTCGTGCAGGTGCCGCTGGTGGCCCTGGGCTCTGGCCATCCGCTTTCGGCATGGGTCTTGACATGGAGCTTCGGCATGACGGCCGTCGCGGCAACCATGGGCTGGCTCGCGCGCCGCCCAGAACGCTCGACACACGCACGGCTGGCCGCCGTCGCGACGGGTGCGTCGCTGCTGGCCGCTCTGCCTGCGTGGTTGGCACCTGCCGAACTGCGGGTGCTGTCGGCGTTGCTCGCGAGCGGCTTGGCCATTCTGGCGGCGAGTGCAGTGACTCCGGTTCGAGTCGTGGCCATGGTATTTGCGCTGGTGCCGCTGGCCGCATGCAGTGCCATTGCCGGGCTGGGCTCCGGCTGGTCGCTGGTTGGTGCCGTCCTGAGCCTGGCGACGGCGGCGTTTTCATGGCGCGCGTCTGGCAGCTGGAAGCGAGGGAAAGTCGAGCTGCTGCAGCAGAACGAACACTCGCTCAACGTCGAGCGCAAACTCGACGAAGCGCACCGTATCGACGAGGACAAGAACAGGTTCCTGGCCATTGCAAGCCACGACCTGCGCCAACCGGTCCACGCCCTGGGCTTGTTCGCAGCGACTCTCCAGAGGCGGCTGCAGCACTCGCCCGACGAGTCGCTCGCACGCAACATGATGCAGGCGATCGATGGGCTCGAACGTTCGTTCAACGCCCTGCTCGACATTTCGCGTCTAGACGGCGGCGCGCTCGTGCCGCGTTTGCAGACCTTTCCTCTGCGCGACACGTTCCGCCGGCTGCATATGCTGTACGCCGGTCAGGCAGAGTTCGCCGGGCTCGGCCTTCGCTTCTCACCGGGCGGCAAGTCGATCACCAGCGACCCGCAGTTGCTCGAGCGCATCGTCGGCAACCTGGTGCAGAACGCCATCAAATACACGAGTCGCGGTGGCATCGTCGTCGTGGCGCGCAGCACCGAGCACGCCGTGAATATAGAGATCTGGGACACGGGCTGCGGCATCGCCGCTCACGATTTGCCTCATATCTTCGACGAGTTCTACCAGGTGGGCCGTACCGACCGGGAGCGAAGCCGCGGCCTGGGCATGGGTCTGGCCATCGTCAAGCGGCTGGCGAAGCTGCTTGGCCACCGGCTCGAGGTGCACTCCACGCCGGGTCGAGGCACGATGTTCCGGGTGGGCGTGGCCATTGGCGGGCTGCCCGACCTCCAGGATGACCTGGCGCCTGCGGACACGCTTCCGATGACTATTCAGACGCCACGCATGGTGCTCGTTGTCGACGACGAGGAGGCGATTCGCGAGGGCCTGAGGGCGCTGCTGCAGGAGTGGGGCTACCACGTGATGACGGCGGCCGACGGGCCGCAGGCCGAACTCGCCGTCGCTTCGCTCGAAGGCCACGTCGACCTCGTGCTGAGCGACCTGCACCTGGGTGACGGCCCGGACGGCGCAGAAGTCATCGACAACATCCGCCGCTTGTGCGGGCGCGACGTCCCCGCGGTGCTGGTGACGGGCGAGACCTCGCGCGACGAGGTGAGCCGCGTCGCCGCCGGCGGCGATCCGGTCCTGTTCAAGCCCGTGCAACCACGCCGATTGTTCGAAGTGTTGCGGTCGGTGCTGGGCTGACCCCCAAGTTTGAAGGGCCGGGCCAACGCAGAGCCAGGGGCGAAGATGACTTTCGACCACTGCCCCTGGCCCGACAGGCTTCTAGAGTGAAGGTTATGTCGGATCTGGCTTCCCGTGACCGAGTCCTCTCCCTATGCCGGCTTTCCAGATCGATCTCGAATCTCTGCTGAGCCAGCTGTCGGACACGCGGCCCAGTGGCGACGACCTCGCCTACGACCCACAGTTCCTGGCGCTGGAGCGCGCTGGCGCGGGAAAGCCCGAAGTCCAGTACGGCGAGAAGACCTACCCATCCGAGCCGCCCGACTGGCCCACGGTCGTCGACCTGGCGTTGCAGCTCGCGCAGCGTGCGCGCGACCTGCGGCTCGGTGTTTGGCTCGTGCGCGGCGGTGCCCGGGTGCACGGCTTGGCGGGGGCGGCACAGGGGCTCGCGCTGGTGAGTGGCTTGCTCGAGCGGCACTGGGCCACGGTGCATCCACAACTCGACGCCGCCGACAACGACGATCCGACGATGCGGCTGAGCGCCATCGCACCCCTGTTGGCAACCGCTGCCGGGCTGGCCGACTTGCGTTCGGCCACCCTGGCATCCGTGCGCGGCGGCCTGACGGTGCGCGACCTCGAAGTCGGCCTCGGTCGTGCCGACCCCGAGCCGGGCGAGATCGTGCCGACCGAAGCTGGCGTCCTGCAGGCGCTCGACAGCCTGCTGACGGCGAACCCGCAGGTGGCCGATGACGCACGCACGGCGCACGACTGCGGCCGGGCCGTCGTTGCCACGCTCGAGCAGCGCCTGCCGACGGACCGGGTCCCCGATGCGTCGGCACTCCTGGGCCTGCTGAAGTTGGTGACGGACGCCGTCGCGCGGTGCCGCGGCGGCGCGGCGCCGGTCGTCGACGGCCCCGCTGCGTCGGCTTCAGCGGCGCCGGCGGCCGGTGCCGTCCTCAATCGGGCGGACGCGGTGCGCGAACTCGAGCGCATTTGCGCCTGGATTGAGCACAATGAGCCCAGCAACCCGGCACCGCTGCTTATCCGGCGGGCACAGCGCTTGATCAACATGTCCTTTATGGACATCATCCGCGACGTGGCCCCCGACGGCGTGAGCCAGGTGGAGCGGCTGGCGGGGCTGAATAGCCAGACCTGACGGACCCGAGCAACGAACCCGACCCCAGAGGAAAAAGCCATGGCCACCAGCAGCCAGAAGTTCATTGCCCGCAACCGCGCACCGCGGGTGCAGATCGAATACGACGTCGAACTCTACGGTGCTGAAAAAAAGGTGCAGCTGCCGTTCGTGATGGGCGTGATGTCTGACCTGTCGGGCAAGCCGAGCGAGCCGCTCGCCCCCGTGGCCGACCGCAAGTTCCTCGAAATCGACGTCGACAACTTCGACGCCCGGATGAAGTCGATGAAGCCCCGTGTCGCGTTCCAGGTGCCCAACACCCTGACTGGGGAAGGCAACATCGCGGTCGACATCACGTTCGAGAGCATGGATGACTTCTCGCCGGCGGCCGTGGCCGCCAAGGTGGAGGGGCTGAAGCAACTGCTCGAGGCTCGCCAGCAGTTGGCCAACCTCATCACCTACATGGACGGCAAGACCGGCGCCGAAGAACTGATCGCCAAGGTGGTCAAGGACGAAGCGCTGCTGAAGTCGCTTGCCGCTGTCAAGGCGAAGTCGGCCGAGCCGCCCCCGCCGGCCGCCGGCGAGGGCCAGTGAGCCGCTGACCGACCCGTCCCAGAATCTCGACAGTCCACCTAGAAACCAACGCCATGGCCGACGTCTCCCCCCAAGCTGCAGCCGCCCTGCAAGGTGTCACCTTCGAGGGCAACGAGTTCGTCTCGCTGCTGAACAAGGAGTTCAAGCCCAAGAGCGACGAGGCACGCAGTGCAGTCGAGCAGGCCGTGCTCACGCTGGCGCAGCAGGCGCTGTCGCGGGCGCAGCTGATTGGGGCGGACGTGCTGGCCTCGATCGAGTCGATGATCGCCGAGCTCGACCGCAAGCTCTCCGAGCAGGTCAACGCGATCCTTCACCACTCGGACTTCCAGCAGCTCGAAAGCGCATGGCGCGGCCTTCACTACCTCGTCAACAACACTGAAACCGACGAGATGCTGAAGATCCGCGTGCTCAACATCTCGAAGAACGAGGTTGCGAAGGCGCTCAAGCGCTACAAGGGCACGGCCTGGGACCAGAGCCCGCTGTTCAAGAAGATCTACAACGAAGAGTACGACATGTTCGGCGGCTTCCCGTTTGGCTGCTTGGTCGGCGACTACTACTTCGACCACACGCCGCCTGACGTCGAAATGCTCGGCGAGTTGTCGAAGATTGCCGCCGCGGCGCTTGCGCCGTTCATTGCCGGGGCAGCGCCGAGCCTGTTGCAGATGAATTCGTGGCAGGAGCTGGCCAACCCGCGTGACCTGACGAAGATCTTCACGACCCCCGAGTACGCGGCGTGGCGTTCGCTGCGCGAGTCGGAGGACGCGCGCTACATGGGGCTCGCGATGCCGCGCTTCCTGTCGCGGTTGCCGTACGGCGCGAAGACGAACCCGGTCGAGGCCTTCAACTTCGAGGAAGAGACCGGCGGCGGCGACCACAGCAGGTACACGTGGTCCAACTCGGCCTACGCGATGGCGGCCAATATCAACCGCTCGTTCAAGCTCTACGGCTGGTGCACCAGCATCCGCGGTGTCGAGAGCGGCGGCGGCGTCGAAGGTCTGCCCGTTCACACCTTCCCGACCGACGACGGCGGCGTCGACATGAAGTGCCCGACCGAGATCGCGATTGGTGACCGCCGCGAGGCAGAACTGGCCAAGAACGGCTTCATGCCGCTGCTGCATCGCAAGAACAGCGACTTCGCGGCCTTCATCGGCGCGCAGTCGCTGCAAAAGCCCTTCGAGTACGACGACCCCGACGCCACTGCCAATGCCAACCTGGCCGCGCGCCTGCAGTACATGTTCGCGTGCTGCCGCTTCGCCCACTACCTGAAGTGCATCGTGCGCGACAAGATCGGCTCGTTCAAGGAACGGGCGGCGATGGAGAAGTACCTCAACAACTGGATCATGAACTACGTCGACGGCGACCCGGCGAACTCGTCGGACGTCGTCAAGGCGCAGAAGCCCCTGGCCGCCGCCGAAGTGGTGGTCGAGGAGGTGGCGGGCAACCCCGGCTACTACACGTCGAAGTTTTTCCTGCGGCCGCACTACCAGCTCGAGGGGCTGACGGTGTCGCTGCGCCTGGTGTCCAAGCTGCCTTCACAGAAGAAGTAGGCCACCCTGTTTCCCGACTGACCCCGCGTCGACAGCGACTCCCCCCTCGGAACCCTTCAGACCTCTCAGGAGAATTCCATCATGGCAATCGACACCCATATCAAATTCGACGGCGTCGAAGGCGAAGCCACCCACAAGGACCACAAGGCCGAGATTCAGGTGCTTTCGTGGAGCTGGGGCTTGAGCAACGCCACCAACGTCACCGCCGGCGGTGGCAGCGGCAAAGGCAAGGCCGAGCCCGGCGAGCTTAACTTCATGCACACCTACGACAAGGCCTCGCCGATCCTGGCCAAGAAGTGTGCGCAAGGCGCTCACTTCAAGGAAGTGGTGATGACTTCGCGCAAGGCCGGAGAGGGCCAGAAGGACTTCCTCAAGGTCACGTTGAAGGAGGTCTACATCACTTCGGTCCAACCCTCGGGCTCCAGCGGCGGCGACATCGTCGAGAACGTCGGCATGAGCTACGGCTCGATCGACTTTTCGTACAAGGCGCAGGACGACAAGGGCGCCCTGACCGGCGAGGTGAAGTTTGGCTGGAACGTCAAGACCACCGAGATCACCTGATCCCGGTATCGCGCGTGCCGGGAGGGCCGCCCATGGCGGTCCTTCGCGCGCGCGGTGTGGTCCCGAACCGTAGATCGGAGTCACGATGGCGCCGGCGAGCAACAGCACAGTCAGCCCAGGCGGTTCGGCCGCCGACGTGTTCTTGCACGTGCAGACCAAGCGTGCGGGCAAGATCAAGGGCGAGGCCAGCAGTGTCGGTCACGTCGACGACATCGTCGTCACCGCCTGGCAATGGGGGCTCTCGGCGAGTTCGGCGCTGGGCCATTCGCAGGCCTCCTCGCGACGTTCGTACACCGCGCTGACCGTGCACAAGCACATCGATGCGGCCACCACGGCGCTGATGTCGGCGCTGGTGACCAACGACGAGGTCAAGGAGGCCCGCTTGACGATGCGGCGCGCCGGCGGCGAGCAGGAGGACTTCTTCACCGTCATCCTCAAGGGTGCGCGCGTGGCTTCGGTGCAGCATGCCACCGACGACAGCGGCGGCACGCGCGAGACCGTGGCGTTCGCGTTTACCGAGGTCGAGGTCGAGTACCGGCCCCAGCGCGCCAGCGGCGGGCGTGGGGGCGGCACGGTGTTCACCGATTCGCTGCCGCGGGCGGACTGAGCGATGACGCCCAGCGCCGAATCGCTCGTCGCCGCCGGCGACCCCGCCACCGCGCTCGACGCCCTGCAACGGCAGGTGCGTGCCAACGCGAGCGACGCCCGGCTTCGCGTGTTCCTGTTCCAGCTGCTGTGCGTGCTCGGCAAATGGCACCGCGCGCTCGACCAGCTCAAGGTTTGCGGCGATCTCGACGCCGGCACCCTGGCGATGGTCAACACTTACGGCGCGGCACTGCAGTGCGAGGCCGTGCGTGAGGCGGTGTTCGAAGGCCGTACGCTGCCGCACGTGTTCGGTCCGCCTGCGGGGTGGGTGGCGTTGCTGGCGCA
>JAABPT010000039.1 GCA_011391855.1 Burkholderiales bacterium | reverse complement strand
CCGACGCCGGCAGCTTGCAGGTCCGCCGGCCGCGCCAGCCAGGGCGCGTGGATCAGCTTGTCGGGCAGCTTGGCCAGTGGCGGCAGGTAGCGGCGGATGAACTTGCCCTCGGGGTCGAACTTCTCGCTCTGGTTGACCGGGTTGAAGATGCGGAAATAGGGCTGCGCGTCGCAGCCGCTGCTGGCCGCCCACTGCCAGCCGCCGTTGTTGGCCGCCAGGTCGAAGTCGTTCAGGTGCAGTGCGAAATAGGCCTCGCCGCGCCGCCAGTCCAGCCCCAGGTCCTTGGTCAGGAAACTGGCCACCACCATGCGCAGCCGGTTGTGCATGTAGCCGGTCTGGTTGATCTGGTGCATGGCGGCGTCGACCAGCGGGTAGCCGGTGCGGCCTTCGCACCAGGCGGCGAACAGTTCGTCGGCATGTTTGCCCTGGTCCCAGCGGATGCGGTCGTAGTCGGGCTTGAAGGCGTGCGCCACCACGCGCGGGTGGTGGTGCAGCACCTGGTGGTAGAAGTCGCGCCAGATCAGTTCGGACAGCCAGACCTCGGCGCCGCGCACGCCGGCCTCGCGCCGCATATTCGCCTCGCGCGCCAGCCGGCGGATCGACACCGTGCCGAAGCGCAGGTGCGTGCTCAGGTAGCTGGGGCCCTTGACGGCCGGAAAGTCGCGCGTGTCGTGATACAGGTCGATGCGCTGCAGGAAGTCGTCCAGCAGTTCCTGCGCGCCCACCGGGCCGGTGGGCAGGCGCAGTTCGTGCAGGTTGGTGCGCGCAAAGCCGATGGCCTCCAGCGCGGGCACGCCGCCGTCGCCGGCCGGCCGCGGCGCCAGCGCCGAAGCGTGGTGCGCCACCGGGTAGGCTTTCAGATAGTAGGGCGCCAGCTTCTTCAGCCAGGCGTTCTTGTAGGGCGTGAAGACCGAGAACGGCCCGCCGCCCAGCGTGAGCACCTCGCTGCCCTCGAAGACGAGGTGGTCCTTGCTGGTGTGCAGCGCCACGCCTCGCTCGGCCAGCAGGCCACGCACGCGGGCGTCGCGAGCCAGCGCCGCGGGTTCGTCGTCGTGACTGGCATACACCGCCTGCACGCCCAAGGCGGCGGCCAGCGCCGGGATCTCTTCAAGCGCCCAGCCGTGGCGCACCAGCAGGCCGGCGCCTTCGATGCCGTGCGAAGCCGCCAACGCGCGCAATTCGGCGTCCACGCCGACGAGGCTGTCGCGGATGAATTCCACGCGCCGGTCCTGCTGTCGCCCCAGCTTCAGCAGCGGGTCCAGGATCTCGCGGTCGAAGACGAAGGCGCACCACACCTGTCGTGCCGAGCGCAGCGCGTGGTAGAGGGCGGCATGGTCGTCCACGCGCAGATCGCGGCGCAGCCAGACAAGGGCTTTGTCGAAGGTCTTGTTCACAACGCCCGAGTGTGCGCGGGAATAGAATCTTGTGCATGCCTTCCGGTTCCCGCATCGATCTGACGAACCAGTTCCTGATCGCCATGCCGGGCATGGCCGACGAGACCTTTGCCGGCACCGTGGTCTATTTGTGCGAGCACACCGAGAAGGGCGCCCTGGGCCTGGTCATCAACAAGCCCATCGACATCAAGCTGAGGAATCTGTTCGAAAAGGTCGAGCTCAGCCTGGATCGCGGTGCACGGGCCGACCTGGCCGAGCAACCGGTGTATTTCGGCGGGCCGGTGCAGACCGAACGCGGCTTCGTGCTGCACGACGGGCCCGGCGACGAGGCCATCCGCTACAACTCCACGCTGGCTATCCCCGGCGGACTGGCCATGACCACCAGCAAGGACGTGCTGGAGGCCTTGGCCGAAGGTGGCGGGCCCCGCCGCGTGCTGGTGACGCTGGGCTACAGCGGCTGGCAACCCGGGCAGTTGGAAGACGAACTCGGCCGCAACGGCTGGCTCACGGTGGACGCCGACCCGGCGGTGATCTTCGACACGCCCATCGAGAAGCGCTACGACCGCGCCTTGTCGCTGCTGGGCTTCGACCCGCGCATGCTGTCGCAGGAGGCGGGGCATGCCTGAGGCGCATGCGCCCCGGTCTTCGCCCGTCTTCCGCCCGCAGTCTTTTCTTTCCTTCGATTTCGGCACCCGCCGCGTGGGCGTGGCCAGCGGCAGTACCTTGCTCGCCCAAGCCCGTCCGCTGCGCACCGTGGCAGCCGAAGGCGATGCACGTTTTGCCGCCATCGGCCGCCTCATCGAAGAGTGGCAGCCCGATGCGCTGGTGGTCGGCGTGCCCTTCCACCCGGACGGCGCGCCGCACGGCAATACCCAGCGCGCGCGCCGCTTCGCGCGCCAGTTGCACGGCCGCTTCCGGCTGCCGGTGCACGAGGTCGACGAGCGTTACACCACCACGGAGGCGCTGGCCGAGGGTGCGACTGATGCCGACGCGGCGGCCGCGGCGCTGATCCTGGAACAATTCATGCGGCAACTTGCCCGGGACGACGATGCTTGAACTCGACGCCGAAGCCCTTTATGTCGAACTGCAGCACGGCGTGCGCTCGCTGCTGGCCGAAGGCACGCGGCCCGACGCCGCGCTGGTGGGTATCTGGTCGGGCGGTGCCTGGCTGGCCGAGCGGCTGCAGCGCGACCTCGCTCTGGCCGGCACGCACGGCGTCATCTCCAGCACCCTGCATCGCGACGACTTCAACGCGCGCGGCCTGGTCACCCAGGACGGGAAGGGCACCGACCCCACGCAGCTGCCGTTTGCCATCGATGGCCGCCACATCGTGCTCGTCGACGACGTGCTGCACACCGGCCGCACCATCCGCGCCGTCGTCAACGAGCTGTTCGACTTCGGCCGCCCGGCCAGCGTGACGCTGGCCGTGCTGGTGGACCGCGGCGGCCGCGAATTGCCCATCGCCGCGGCGTTCGCCGCCGCCAAGCTGGCGCTGCCGGCCGGCCAGCGCCTGCGGCTGGCGCGCGCCGACGACAGCCGCTTCAGCTTTGCTGTCACGGGGAATGTCTGACATGCTGATGCGCCGCAACCCCCAGCTCAACGCCCACGGCGAGCTGATCCACCTGCTGTCCATCGAAGGCCTGCCCAAGGCGGTGCTGACGCAGATCCTGGACACCGCCGGCACCTTTCTCAGCGTCAACGACCGCGACGTGAAGAAGGTGCCGCTGTTGCGTGGCAAGAGCGTGTTCAACCTGTTCTTCGAGAACAGCACGCGCACGCGCACCACGTTCGAGATCGCGGCCAAGCGCTTGAGTGCCGACGTCATCAACTTGGACATCGCCAGGTCGAGCACGGCGAAGGGCGAGAGCCTGCTCGACACCATCGCCAACCTGTCGGCCATGCACGCCGACATGTTCATCGTGCGCCATGCCGAGAGCGGTGCGCCCTACCTCATCGCACAGCACGTGGCGCCGCACGTGCACGTCATCAACGCCGGCGACGGCCGCCATGCCCACCCCACGCAGGGCTTGCTGGACATGTACACGATCCGCCACTACAAGCGCGACTTCACGCAGCTCACGGTGGCCATCGTGGGCGACATCGTGCATTCGCGCGTGGCGCGCAGCGACATCCACGCGTTGACCACTCTGGGCGTGCCCGAGATCCGCGCCGTGGGCCCCAAGACGCTGGTGCCGGGCGACTTGGCCGGCATGGGCGTGCGCGTGTGTCACGACATGGCCGAGGGCATCCGCGGTGCCGACGTCATCATCATGCTGCGGCTGCAGAACGAACGCATGAGCGGCGCCATGCTGCCCAGCGCCGGCGAATTCTTCAAGAGCTACGGGCTCACGCCGGAGAAGCTGGCGCTGGCCCGGCCCGACGCCATCGTCATGCACCCGGGCCCCATCAACCGCGGCGTGGAGATCGACTCGGCGGTGGCCGACGGCGCGCACAGCGTGATCCTGCCGCAGGTGACCTTCGGCATCGCGGTGCGCATGGCGGTGATGAGCACGATCGCCGGCAACCAGGCCTGAAGGCGCGAAGCATGAAGATCCTCATTCACGGCGGCCGCATCGTCTGCCCCGCCACCGGCCGCGACGAGGTGGCCGACATCGCCGTCGCCTCGGGCCGCATCGTGGCCATCGGTGCGCTCGCCGACTTCACGCCCGACCGCGTGCTCGAAGCCAGCGGCCTGGTCGTCGCACCGGGCCTGGTGGACCTGGCGGCGCGCCTGCGCGAGCCGGGGCAGGAACACGAAGGCATGCTGGAAAGCGAACTGGCGGCGGCTGCGGCCGGCGGCGTCACCAGCCTGGTGTGCCCGCCCGACACCGACCCCGTGCTCGACGAGCCGGGTCTGGTGGAGATGCTCAAGTTCCGCGCCCGCAAACTCTCGCGCTGCCGCGTCTTCCCGCTGGGTGCGCTGACGCGCCGGCTGGAAGGCGCCGCGCTCACCGAGATGGCCGAACTCACCGAGGCCGGCTGCGTGGGCTTCAGCCAGGCCGACGTGGCCGTCACCGACACCCTGGTGCTGCAGCGTGCGCTGCAGTACGCCGCCACCTTCGGCTATACGGTGTGGCTGCGGCCGAACGATGGCTGGCTGGGCAAGGGTGTGGCCGCGCAGGGCGCGGTGGCCACGCGGCTGGGCTTGTCGGGCGTGCCGGTGGTGGCCGAGACGGTGGCGCTGGCCACCCTCTTCGAACTCGTTCGCGTCACAGGTGCGCGCGTGCACCTGTGCCGTCTGTCCAGTGCCGCCGGCGTGGCGCTGCTGCGTGCAGCAAAGGCCGCCGGCCTGCCGGTGACGGCCGACGTGAGCATCAATTCGCTGCACCTCACCGACATCGACATCGGCTTTTTCAATGCCGACATGCGGCTCACGCCGCCGCTGCGCCAGGGTGCCGACCGCGACGCACTGCGCACGGCACTGGCCGACGGCACGATCGACGCACTGGTCTCCGACCACAACCCGGTGGCCGACGACGCCAAGCAGTTGCCCTTCGGCGAAGCCGAACCCGGCGCCACCGGGCTGGAGCTGCTGCTGAGCCTTTCGCTGCGCTGGGCGCAGGACAGCGGCCTGCCGCTGGCCACGGCGCTGGCGCGCATCACGCACGACCCGGTGCGCGTGCTCGGCGACGCGCTGGGTTCCTTGGCCAGCAGCGCCGGCCGCCTGGTAGAAGGCGGCGTGGCCGACCTGTGCCTGTTCGACCCCGCGGCCGAATGGGCGGTGGCGCCCGAGCGGCTGGCCAGCCAGGGCAAGCACACGCCGTTTGCCTTTGCCTCCACCGGCATGGCGCTGCCCGGCCGCGTGCGCGCCACGCTGGTGGCCGGCACGGTGGCCTACGAAGCAGCGTGAAACGAGGCGGCGCGGAGCCGGTGCGGGGTGGGCCTTGATGCGCCGCACGCGCGCGCTGTGGCGGCTGGCGCGGACGGTGCTGCACGGCGTGCACGGCGTGCTCGTCGTTCTGCTGCTCTTTCCGCGGCTGAATACGGCCGGCCGCCGTGCGCGTGTGGCCTGGTGGTCGGCCAAGACCTTGCGCCTGCTCGGCCTGCGGCTGCAGGTGCAGGGTGCCTTCCGCCCCGGCGCCAAGCTGCTGGTGGCCAACCACGTGTCGTGGGTCGACATCATGGCCATCCACGCCGTGTGCCCCGAGGCACGTTTCGTTTCCAAGGCCGACGTGCAGCACTGGCCGCTGGTGAACCGGCTGGTGACGGGTGGCGGCACGCTGTATATCGAACGTGAACGACCGCGCGACGCGGTGCGCGTGGTGCACCAGATGGCCGAGGCACTGCGCGCCGGCGACACCGTGGCCGTCTTCCCCGAAAGCACCACCGGCGACGGCCACACGCTGCTGCCCTTTCACGCCAACCTGCTGCAGGCGGCCATCGCCACCGGCACGCCGATCCAGCCGCTGGCGCTGCGATTCTCCGACGCGCGCCACGCGGTGAGCCCGGCCGCGCGCTTCGACGGCGACATCACGCTCAAGCAGAGCTTTTGGCGGCTGGCCTGCGGCGAAGGCGTCGTGGTCAGGCTGTGGGTGCTTGGGGCGCAATCCACGTCGCACGCCGACCGCCGTGCGCTGGCCGAGCGATTGCGTGGCCTCGTCGCAGCGAAGCTGGCCGAGTCTGCCGAAGCGGCCCACGGCGTCCAAACGGCCGAATGGGCCGTGTAGAGTCGGTTGCATGAACGGCCCCACGCTGCGCATCCGCCGGGTCGGCATCGACACCTGGCGCGAAAACGTCGCCTACCTGCACCGCGACTGCCCTGTCGTGCGCGCCGCCGGCTTCCAGGCCCTGGCCAAGGTCACGGTGCAGGCCAACGGGCAGACCATCGCGGCGGTGCTGAACGTCGTCGACGACGAGCGCATCGTGCAGACCTGCGACCTGGGCCTGAGCGAGGAAGCGTTTGCGCGGTTGCAGGTGGCCGAGGGCCAGGCGGCGAGCATCGAGCACGCCGAGCCGCCGCCTTCGATCGCCGCCCTGCACCGCAAGATCGCCGGCGAGCGGCTGTCGCGCGACGACTTCTTTGCCGTCATGCACGACGTGGCGGCGGCGCGCTATTCGAAGATCGAACTCGCCGCCTTCGTGGTGGCCACCAACCAGTTCGAGCTCGACCGCGACGAGGTGCTGCACCTCACCGAGGCCATGATTGCGGTGGGCAAGCGCATCGACTGGCAGCGCGAGGTGGGCCGCGGCCCGGTGGTCGACAAGCATTGCATCGGCGGCATTCCCGGCAATCGCACGTCGATGCTGGTGGTGCCCATCGTCACCGCGCACGGCATGTGGTGCCCGAAGACCAGTTCGCGCGCCATCACCTCGCCGGCCGGCACCGCCGACACCATGGAAATGCTGGCCGACGTGGAGCTGCCGCTGGAGCGGCTGCAGCAGATCGTGCGCAGCACGCGTGGCTGCCTGGCCTGGGGCGGCACGGCGGATCTCTCGCCGGCCGACGACATCTTGATCTCGGTGGAGCGGCCGCTGGCCATCGACTCGCCCGGGCAGATGGTGGCTTCGATCCTTTCGAAGAAGATCGCCGCCGGCTCCACGCACCTGGTGCTGGACATTCCCGTGGGCCCCAGCGCCAAGGTGCGCAGCATGCCCGAGGCACAGCGGCTGAAGAAGCTGTTCGAATACGTGGCCTCGCGCCTGGGGTTGCAGCTCGACGCCGTCATCACCGACGGCCGCCAGCCCATCGGCCGCGGCATCGGCCCGGTGCTGGAGGCGCGCGACGTGATGATGGTGCTGCAGAACCACCCCGACGCGCCGCACGACCTGCGCCAGAAGGCGCTGCGGCTGGCCGGCCGCGTGATCGAATTCGACCCCGACGTGCGCGGAGGCGACGGCTACCGCATCGCGCGCGACATCCTGGAGTCGGGGCGTGCGCTGGCGCAGATGAACGCCATCATCGGCGCACAGGGCCGGCGCACGCCGCCCGAGCCCGGCGCGCTGGTGTTCGAGGTGCCGGCACCGCGCAGCGGCGTGGTGGTCGGCATCGACAACCTGCGGCTGGCGCGCATTGCCCGGCTGACTGGCGCGCCGCAAGTGGCCGGCGCTGGCGTTGACTTGTTCGTGCGGCTGGGTGACACGGTGCGCGAAGGCCAGCCGCTGTACCGGCTGCATGCGCGCTTCGAAGCCGACCTGGGTTTTGCGCGCCGCATGGCGCTGCAGGACAGCGCTTTTTCCATCGGTGCGCCGGGCGCGGTGCCCGCTGAATTTGTCGGTGGCGGAGATCTGTCTTGAGCCTGGTGCTGGCCTTCGACGACGAAGCACCGCTGGCGCAGGCCTTGGCCGCGTCGCTGGGGTGGCACTGCGAGCTGATCGACCGCCACCGTTTCCCCGACGGCGAGACGCGGCTGCGGCTGCCGCCGCGATTGCCGCCGCAGGTGGCCTTGCTGCGTGGACTGCAGCAGCCCAACGAGAAGCTCACCGAGCTGCTGCTGTCCGCCGCTGGCGCGCGCGAACTCGGCGCCACGAAGCTCACGCTCGTCAGCCCGTACCTGGCCTATATGCGGCAGGACATCGCCTTCACGCCGGGCGAGGTGGTGAGCCAGCGCCACCTGGGGCGGCTGCTCGCGGCGCACTTCGACGCCGTCGTCACGGTCGACCCGCACCTGCACCGCGTGGCCACGATGGACGAGGTGGTGCCCAGCCGCCGCGGCGTGGCCCTCACCGCGGCACCGTTGCTCGGGGCCTGGATCGCGCGGCAATTGCCCGGCGCGCTGCTGATCGGCCCCGACGAGGAGGCCGAACAATGGGTGCGCGTGGCGGCGCAGGCCCATGGCCTGGACCACGCGGTGTGCCACAAGCAGCGCAACGGCGATCGCGATGTAGCCGTGGCCCTACCCGGATTGCCGGTGGCCGGCCGTGCCGTGGTGTTGTTCGACGATGTGGCCAGCACCGGACGCACGCT
>JAABPT010000038.1 GCA_011391855.1 Burkholderiales bacterium | reverse complement strand
GAGTTCCTGAAGACACTGTGATTATGAGAAGGGCGCGATCGCGTCGAACGCCTTGTGTACGAGGTGATCTGCGCGCTCGCAAACCTCGGACTTCTCATAACTGAGGTGTTCTCATAATGGCCGGGCGCGACCTCTGCCGCCATGTTGGAAAGGCCCACCAAAGCGGTCCCACCACAGCGGCCCAAGTGCCAAGCGGAGGACAGGAACACCACAACGGACACCCCGAAGCCCGACTGCCGCAACGGGCAACTCCTGCGGCCGACACCCGACCTCCCACCGGCCGGTTCAGGTTTTGACGAAGCCCGTCAGTCGCGCTTACATGAGCCTGAATGGGCGACCCGCATTCGAGCAGCTTGGTTTCGCGCGCCATCGCGCAGCTCGGCGTGGCGGCGCCGTGGACGGCGATCTACGACTGACGCTCGCCAAGCGCACGACACCGAGAGCGAGCGCCGGGCCGTCGACATCCGCCTTCGGGCTGAGCGCCGCTACGGGTCGATCACGGCGGAGCTGGCGAGGGCGTCTGCGCCAAACCCGGCAGGCAAGAACCAGCACGAGGTTGCGTCCAACGATGGGGCGCAACCTCCCTCCCCCTACGCCGAAGCCCTGGAGCGCAGCGGCGTGCACCAGCCTGATATATCAGGTCGATTCCATGCTCTCCGGTCACGAATGACCGCCGGACGCTTTTTATAGACTGCACCAAAAGTTTGAATGCGGCCGATGCGTGGCCGTTCTGCCGTCGAGCTGGGCCACCACCAAGGTCTGCACCACCTGGGTCTGCCCTGAGGGCCACCACCTGGCCAGCCACCTGGGCCACCACCTGGGGGTCAGAGGGCCCCAGCAGGGAAAGTGATGGGGGTCAGACTGTGGGTAGACCTAGGCACATGGCCTATCACCCAGGCATTTCCATGAGTCTGGGCTCCATGAGCCTGAACCACAGTGGCGGCACCGAGGCCAAGAACAGGCAGCCGGCATAACCCGTGGGCAACTGCGGCCCGGGCAGCGCCTCCAGTTCCGCATACGGCTTCCAGGCGTGCAGGTGGTGGTCGCTGTGGCGCTGCAGGTTGGCGATCATCGAATTGGTCAGCAGCGCGTCGGCGTTCCACGCATGTTGCGCGCCGAAGGGTTCATTCCGGCCGTTCACCGTGCGGCGCACCAAGCCGTAATGTTCGATGTAGTTGATGGCCTCGAGCAGGAACACCGCATAGGCCGACTGCACCCCCCAGAACAGCAGCGCCAGCGGACCCAGCCACGCGGCCAGCAGCACCAACCAAGCCGCCTGCAGCGCGGTGGCCCACAGCAGCGGGCTGCGCCGCCAACCCCGGCGCAGCTGCCGCAGTTGCTGTGCTTCCAGCCGCCAGGCGCTGGCCCAGCTGCCAGCCAGCGTGCGCGGCAGGAAGCGCCACAGGCTTTCGCCACGGCGCGCCGACGCCGGGTCGTCGAAGGTGGCGGCGCGCGGGTGGTGGCCGCGGTAATGCTCGACCATGAAATGCGCATAGTTCACGCTGGCCATCAGCGCCCAGGCCAGGAAACGGTCGAGACGCGAACGGGCATGGCCGAGCTCGTGCGCGAAAGTGATGCCCTGGCTGCCGGTGACGCCGCCCACCCCCAGGCCGAGTGCCACCGCCGCCGCGGCAGACACCTCGCCCGTGGTGACCAGCCACAGCCCGCAAGCCAGCAGCGCGGCCTGCAGCGGCGCGTGCAGTCGCAGGCAAAAGCGGTGCCAGGCCGTCTGCGCGGCGGCCGGCGGCGAATGCTGCAGCGCCGGCACCCGCTCGGCCAGCGCCAGCAGCACCTGCAGGCCCAGCATCGTGCCCCAGGCCGCCCAGGGCGAGACCCAGGCCGCCGCGCCCACCAAGACCGGCATCAGCCAGGCCAGTGCAAATCGGCAGCGGGTCCAGTCGTTCATGGCGTCATCTTCGGCTGCTGCAGGGCGGTCGGCGTTCAGGATAATCCCGGCATGAACCCGCTGTTGGCGCGACTGCACCCCTATCCGTTCGAACGTTGGCGCGAGCTCACGCGCGATATCGTGCCTCCCGCCGGCCTGCCCGCCATCAGCCTGGGCATCGGCGAGCCGAAGCACGCCACGCCGGCGCTGATCGAGGAAGCGCTGGTGGGTGCGCTGCCAGGGCTTTCTACGTACCCCTCCACGCTGGGCGAGCCCGCGCTGCGCGAGGCCATTGCTGGCTGGGTGCAGCGGCGTTACGGCGTGGGGCTGGACCCCGCCACGCAGGTGCTGCCGGTGAACGGCTCGCGCGAGGCGCTGTTCGCCTTTGCGCAAACCGTCGTCGACCCCACCCGGCCCGGCGCCACCGTGCTCTGCCCCAACCCCTTCTATCAAATCTACGAAGGTGCGGCCCTGCTTGCCGGTGCGCAAACCGCCTTCGTCGCCAGCGACCCGGCGCGCCACTTCGCGGCCGACTGGGCCGGCGTGGACGAAGCCACCTGGGCGCGCACGCAACTGCTTTACGTCTGTTCACCCGGCAACCCCACGGGTGCGGTAATGCCGCTGGCCGAATGGCAGCAACTCTTCGAACTGAGCGACCGCCACGGCTTCGTCATCGCCAGTGACGAGTGTTATTCGGAGATCTGGTTCGGCAGCGAGCCGCCGCTGGGCAGCCTGCAGGCCGCGCGGCTGCTCGGCCGCGACGACTTCCGCAACCTGGTCGCTTTCACCAGCTTGTCGAAACGCAGCAACGTGCCGGGCCTGCGCTCGGGCTTCGTGGCCGGCGACGCCGCGATGCTGAAAGCCTTTCTGCTCTACCGCACCTACCACGGCAGCGCCATGGGGCCGGCGGTGCAGCGCGCCAGCCTCGCGGCCTGGAACGACGAAACGCACGTGGTGGCCAACCGGGCGCTGTACCGCGCCAAATTCGAGCAGGTGACGCCGTTGCTGGCCCAGGTGCTGGACGTGACCCTGCCCGACGCCGCGTTCTACCTCTGGGCCGGCCTGCCCGACCATCCGAGTGGCGCCGACGAGGTCGCCTGGGCCCGCGGTCTGCTCGCTCAATACAATGTCAACGTGTTGCCCGGCCGCCTGCTGGCGCGCGACATGCCTGGGCACAGCCCCGCCAACCCGGGCCAGGGCCGCATCCGCATGGCGCTGGTGGCGCCCCTGGCCGAATGCCTGGAAGCCGCCCGGCGCATCGTTTCCTATACCGAAAGTCTTCGATGAATCTCAGCGAACTGCAAGCCGTGATCGACCTCGCCTGGGAGGCCCGCACCGAAATCTCGGCCGTGAATTCACCCGAGGTGCGCGACGCCGTCGAACACGTCATCGACGAACTCAACGCCGGCCGCGTGCGCGTGGCCGAACGCCGCGGCGTCGGCGACTGGGTCGTCAACCAGTGGCTGAAAAAGGCCGTGCTGCTGAGCTTCAGGCTCACCGAGAACAAGCTCATGCACGCCGGCGACCTGGGCTTCTACGACAAGGTGCAGACCAAATTCGGCAGGCTCAGCGAGGAGCAGATGCGCGCCAGCGGCGTGCGCGTGGTGCCGCCGGCGGTGGCGCGGCGCGGCAGCTTCGTCGCGAAGAACGTGGTGCTGATGCCGAGCTACGTGAATATCGGCGCCTATGTCGACGAAAGCACCATGGTCGACACCTGGGCCACCGTGGGCAGTTGCGCGCAGATCGGCAAGAACGTGCACCTTTCGGGTGGCGTCGGCATCGGCGGCGTGCTGGAGCCGCTGCAGGCCAACCCGACCATCATCGAGGACAACTGCTTCATCGGCGCGCGCAGCGAAGTGGTGGAAGGCGTGATCGTGGAAGAGAACTCGGTCATCAGCATGGGTGTGTTCATCGGCCAGAGCACCAAGATCTACGACCGCGCCAGCGGCACCGTGAGCTACGGCCGCGTGCCGGCCGGCAGCGTGGTGGTGTCGGGCAGCCTGCCCGCGGCCGACGGCAGCCACAGCCTGTACTGCGCGGTGATCGTGAAGCGGGTCGACGCGCAGACGCGCGCCAAGACCTCCATCAACGAATTGCTGCGCGCCTGACGCGGCCTCGGGAACCCGGCATGGCCAACAACCTGGAACGCGTGCTGCGCCTGATGGCGGAGAAGAACGCCTCCGACGTCTACCTGTCGGCCAATACGCCGATCCTGATCAAGATCCACGGCCAGATCCTGCAGCTTTCCGACCAGTTGCTCACCACGCACCAGACGCGCCAGTTGCTGGCCGAACTGCTGGCACCGCAGCAGATGGAGGAACTGGAAGAAACCGGCGAGCTCAACGTGGGCATCAGCCTGTCGCGCGTGGGCAGCTTCCGGCTTTCGGCCTTCAAGCAGCGCGGCTCCATCGCCGCCGTCTTTCGCTGCATCCCGTTCAATATCCCAGCGCTGGACACGCTGGGCGTGCCGGCCATGCTGTCGGAACTGGTGGTGGAAAAGCGCGGCCTGATCCTGATGGTGGGCGCCACCGGCACCGGCAAGAGCACCACGCTGGCGTCGATGATCGAATGGCGCAACCAGCAGATGACGGGGCACATCCTCACCATCGAAGACCCGATCGAATTCCTGTTCAGCAACAAGAAGAGCATCGTCAACCAGCGCGAGGTGGGCCGCGACACGCAAAACCTGCAGACCGCGCTGAAGAACGCGCTGCGGCAGGCGCCCGACTGCATCCTCATCGGCGAGATCCGCGACCGCGAGACCATGACTTCGGCCATCTCGTACGCGCTGTCGGGCCACCTGGTGCTGGCCACCCTGCACGCCAACAACAGCTACCACGCCCTGGGCCGCATCCTGAGCTTCTACTCGCCGGAGTCGCGCGCCACGCTGCTGTCGGACCTGGCAGCCGGGCTGCGCGCCATCGTTTCGCAGCGGCTGCTGCGCGCCAATGCCGGCGGCCGCGTGCCGGCAGTGGAGGTGCTGCTGAATACGCAGCTCGTCTCCGAACTGATCGAGCGCGGCGACCTCTCCGGCGTCAAGGAGGCGGTGCAGAAGTCGCTGGCCGAGGGCTCGCAGACCTTCGAGCACGACCTGGCGCGGCTCATCGGCGAAGGCGTGATCTCGCGCGACGAGGGTCTGGCGCACGCCGATTCGCCGACCAACCTGCTGTGGCGGCTGCAGAACGACCAGACGCCCATTTCACGCATCGCGCCGAAAAAGGAAGAGTCCGAGGCCGCCACGTTCACCGAGATCACACTCGACGTGAGCGCCGACGAGCCGCGCGTGGCCGTGGCGGAAGCCCCGCCGTGGTTGCGCAAGTGAACCGGAGCCTGAGCGCGCGGCAGGGCCTGGCATGACGGCCGCCTTGCGACTGACCGAAGCGCTGATCGCCTGCCCCTCCGTGACCCCGGCCGATGGCGGCTGCCAAGACAGGCTGGCGCGCGGCCTGGCCGCCGCCGGGTTCGAATGCGAGCCGCTCGACGCCGGCCCGCCCGAGGCGCGCGTGAGCAACCTCTGGGCCTGGCACCGCGGCGGCCGGCCCGGACCCACGCTGGTGCTGGCGGGCCACACCGACGTGGTGCCCACCGGCCCGCTGGAACGCTGGACCAGCGACCCCTTCGTACCCTCCTACCGCGGCGGGCGCCTCTACGGCCGCGGTGCCGCCGACATGAAGACTGCCGTGGCCTGCATGGCGGTGGCGGCGCAGGAATTCGTGGCGGCACACCCCGGCCACGCCGGCACCGTGGCGCTGCTGTTCACCAGCGACGAAGAGGGCCCGGCGCGGCACGGCACGAAGCATGTGGTCGACGTGCTGCAGCGGCGCGGCGAGCGCCTCGACGCCTGCATCGTGGGCGAACCGACCTCGGTGGAGCGGCTGGGCGACATGGTGAAGAACGGCCGCCGCGGCACGCTGTCGGGCCGGCTCACCGTGAACGGCGTGCAGGGCCACATCGCCTACCCGCAACTGGCGCGCAACCCCACGCACGCACTGGCGCCGGCATTGGCCGAACTGGTGGCCACGCGCTGGGACGAGGGCAACGCCTGGTTTCCGCCCACCGGCTGGCAGGTGAGCAACATCCACGCCGGCACCGGCGCTGCCAACGTGATCCCGGGCGAATTGGTGCTGGACTTCAATTTCCGCTACAGCACCGAGTCCTCGCCCGAGTCGCTGCAGGCCCGCCTGCACGAGGTGCTGCAGCGCCACGGCGTGCCATTCGCGCTGGCCTGGACCCACGGCGGCGACCCCTTCCTCACACCGCCGGGAACCTTGAGCGACGCGCTGGTGGCGGCCATTGCCACCGAGTGCGGGCTGACGCCAGAGCTGTCGACCACCGGCGGCACCTCGGACGGCCGCTTCATCGCGCGCATCTGCCCGCAAGTGATGGAGTTCGGCGTCGTCAACGACAGCATCCACAAGATCGACGAATGGGTCGAGGTGGCCGCCATCGAACCGCTGAAGAACGTGTACCGGCGCACGCTGGAGACCTTCCTGGCATGACGGTGCTGGAGCTGATCGAGCGGTCGAGCGCGCGGCTCGAAGCGGCTGGCGTGTCCTTCGGCCATGGCACCACCAACGCCTTCGACGAAGCGGCCTGGCTGGTGCTGTGGCGGCTGGGCGTCCCCCTGCATGCGCTGGACGACGTGGCCGCGCGGCCGGTGACGGCCGCCGAGCAGGCAGCGGCCGTTGCGCTCGTCACCGAACGTATCGCCAGCCGCCGCCCGGCCGCTTACCTCACTGGCGAGGCCTGGCTGCAGGGCGTGCCCTTCTTCGTGGACGAGCGCGTCATCGTGCCGCGCTCGCTGATCGCCGAAGTCATGGCCGACGGCACGCTCGACGCCTGGTTGACGGCCAGGACGCGACAGGTGCTGGACCTTTGCACCGGCAACGGCAGCCTGGCCGTACTGGCCGCGCTGGCCTGGCCCGAGGTCAGCGTGTACGCCACCGACATCAGCGCCGACGCGCTGGCGGTGGCACGGATCAATGTCGAACGCCACGGCCTCGGCGGCCGCATCACGCTGGCGCAGGGCGACGGCTGGACGGCAGTGGATCCGGCATGGGGCCGCTTCGACCTGGTGCTGTGCAATCCGCCCTATGTCAACCGCGACTCGATGGCCGCGCTGCCGGCCGAATACCGCGCCGAGCCGTCGCTGGCGCTGGACGGCAATGTCGACGGCGGCAGCGACGGCATGGACTTCATCCGCCGCCTGCTCGCCGGCGCACCGGCCCACCTGAACCCCAACGCCGTGCTGGTGCTGGAGATCGGCCACGAGCGTGCCCACTTCGAGGCCGCCTTCCCACGCCTGCCCGTCGTGTGGCTGCCCACCAGCGCTGGCGACGACCAGGTGCTGCTCATCGAACGAGGTGCCTTCGCATGATCACGCTGCGCAACATCACGCTGCGCCGCGGCGTCAAGGTCGTGCTGCAGGGCGCCAGTGTCGTGCTGCAGCCGGGCGAGAAGGTGGGTCTCGTCGGCCGCAACGGCGCCGGCAAGTCGAGCCTGTTCTCGCTGCTCGCCGGGCGCCTGCACGCCGACGCCGGCGACGTGGAAATTCCGCCGCGCTGGCGCCTGGGCGAAGTGGCGCAGGAGATGCCCGAAACCGATGACGGCGCCACCGACTTCGTGCTGCAGGGCGACCTGCCGCTGCAGCAGGCGCAAGAGGCGCTGGCCGCGGCCGAAGCCTCGGGCGACGGCCACGAGATCGGCCATGCGCACCTGCTGCTCGACGAAGCCGGCGCCTTCGACGCCCGCTCGCGTGCCGAGTCGCTGCTGCTGGGCCTGGGTTTCCGCGTCGGCGAGCTGAATGCCCCGGTGAACAGCTTTTCGGGCGGCTGGCGGATGCGGCTGCAACTGGCGCGCGCGCTCATGTGCCCGGCCGAGTTGCTGCTGCTCGACGAACCCACAAACCACCTGGACCTGGACGCGCTGGTGTGGCTGGAAGCCTGGCTCAAGCGCTTCGACGGGTTGATGATCGTGATCAGCCACGACCGCGAATTCCTGGACGCCATCACACGCGTCACCGTGCACCTGGACGAAGCCCAGCTCACGCGCTACGGCGGCAACTACAGCGCCTTCGAGGAGATGCGCGCCGAGCGGCTGTCGCAGGCTGCGGCGTCGTATGCCAAGCAGCAGGAGCGCATCGCCCACCTGCAGAAATTCATCGACCGCTTCAAGGCCAAGGCCACCAAGGCCAAGCAGGCGCAGAGCCGCGTCAAGGCGTTGGCGCGCATGGAGAAGCTGGCGCCGGTGCTCACCGCCAGCGATTTTCAGTTCGAATTCCGCGAACCCGCCAGCCTGCCCAACCCCATGCTCAGCTTCGACGGCCTGGTGTGCGGTTACGGCCGCACGCCCATCGTCGGCGGCGTCAGCCGTTCGGTGCTGGCCGGCCAGCGCATCGGCATCCTGGGTGCCAACGGCCAAG